>JAXDNZ010000423.1:0-7328 GCA_034669185.1 Hyphomicrobiales bacterium | reverse complement strand
ACGATGGTGCGCGGCGGCCAGCGCTGACAAAATGGTCGTCATGCGCGGCCTTGACCCGCGCATGCATTCCTCCCACCCGACCCTCCCCCGCTTGCGGCGGAGGGCAGGGAGGGGGCAGATGGATTGCCGGGTCCTCCGGCGCCAAGACGGTGCTTCGCACCTTTGCCGGGCAATCATGACGTTGAGACTTCCATGTCTGACGATTTCAAGTTTGCGCGGCCCGGCTCGACTGAAGCGGTGGAGGAAGGCCGCGCCCTCATGCCGAAGTTCGACGCCGACGGGCTCGTCACCTGCGTGGCGACCGACGCGGCCAACGGCGATGTGCTGATGGTGGCCCACATGAATGCGCAGGCGCTGGCGAAAACGGTCGAGACCGGCGAGGCCTGGTACTTCAGCCGCTCACGCAAGGCCCTGTGGCGCAAGGGCGAGAGCTCCGGCCATGTCCAGCGCGTCACCGAGATGCGGGTCGACTGCGACCAGGACGCAGTGTGGATCAAGGTCGAGCAGTCTGGACCGGGCGCGTGCCACACCGGGCGGCGCTCGTGTTTCTATCGCGCGGTGCCGCTCGGGCAGAAGCCGGGCGGCGCGTACACGATCGAGTTCCGCGATTCCGGCAAGACGTTCGATCCGAATGCCGTCTACGCGCCGAAGGCGTGAACGGCGAAAAGGCAAGACAAGATTTCCGGTAAGGTAAATTTTGTTCTTCGATTGAGGCCGATGGCCTTTGAGATTATTTTGTCGGCCCTCAGATCGGCGTCGCGACGCTGCGCGCCGGAGGCCATCTCGATCCAGCGGGTGTCAAATCATGCGTCTTGTTCCGAGTGCTATCGTCGCCGCCGCGGTCGCGGCGTTCGCCATTCCGGGTGTCGCCTCCGCGGGCTGCGCCAACTGCTACGTGCCGCCCCAGCCTTGCGTCACGTGCTATCAGCAGCATGTCGTTCCGCCGCAGTATCGTGCCGTCGAGGAAACCGTGATGGTCTCTCCCGGCCGCGTCATCGCGCATCGCACCCCCGCCCGCTATCAGACCGTGATGGTGCCGCAGACCGTGATGGTCGAGCCGGAAGGCGTGCAGTACGAGCAGGTCCCGCCGCAATACGCGACGCGTCAGCGCGTCGAGATGGTCGCGCCCGCGCAGACCTACATGGTGCCGGTGCGTCCGCGCTGCAGCAACTGCGGCTGGTAGCTCGTCTTCCCGACACAGGACAGCAAAGAGGCCGGGCCGGAGCCCGGCCTTTCTTGCTGCCGCCCGAGTTCGACGCGGCGCTTACCACGGACCGTCCGATAGGCTACACCAAGGGCAAGGGGTCGCCGCGCCAGTGTGGCTTTCCCCGTTAGGGGTGGTGTGCATTGCCTGCGTCGAGGCGCTTCTGTCTGTTTCTGGTCAAACCGTCGCACTACGACGACGACGGCTACGTGATCCAGTGGCTGCGCTCCCCCATCCCGTCGAACTCGCTCGCTTCGCTCTACGGCCTCGCGCTTGATTGCGCCGAGCGGCGCGTCCTCGGAGACGCGCAGATCGAGGTGGAAGCCTTCGACGAGACCAATTCGCGTATCCGCCCACATCGCTTCGCCGCCGCGATCGAGGCGGCGGGAGCCGGCATGGTGATGCTGGTCGGCGTGCAGTCGAACCAGATGCCGCGTGCCCTCGACATCGCGCGACCGCTGCGTGCGCGCGGCATTCAGGTGTCTATCGGCGGCTTCCACGTGTCGGGCACGTTGAGCATGCTCGACGGCGTCGATGCGGATCTCGATCGCGCGCGGCAGATGGGTGTCTCGCTGTTCGCCGGAGAAGCCGAGGGACGGCTCGAAGAGGTTCTGCGCGATGCCGCCGCGGGCGCGCTCAAGCCGCTCTACAATTTCGTCAACGACCTGCCGAACATCCAGGGCACGCCCATCCCGCTGATGGCGGCCGAACGCGCGCAGCGCACGGCGGGGCATGTGACCAGCTTCGACGCCGGCCGCGGCTGCCCGTATCAATGCTCGTTCTGCACCATCATCAACGTGCAAGGCCGCACGTCGCGCCGGCGCTCGCCCGACGACGTGGAGAAGATCGTGCGCATGAACGTCGCGCAGGGGCTGCGCGCCTTCTTCATCACCGACGACAACTTCGCGCGCAACAAGGACTGGGAGCCGATCCTCGACCGGCTGATCCATCTCCGCGAGGTCGAGAAATTCAATATCAGCTTCATCATTCAGGTCGATACGCTTTGCCACAAGCTGCCGAATTTCATCGAGAAGTGCGCGCGGGCGGGCGTACGGCGCGTGTTCATCGGGCTCGAGAACATCAACCCTGCCAATCTCGCGGGCGCCAAAAAGCGGCAGAACAAGATCACCGAGTACCGCACGATGCTGCTGGCCTGGAAGTCGGTGCGCGTCATCACCTATGCGGGCTACATCATCGGATTTCCGAACGACACGTTCGACTCGATTATGAACGACATCGACGTGATCAAGCGCGAGCTGCCGATCGACCTCCTGGAGTTCTTTTACCTGACCCCACTGCCGGGCTCGGAGGATCACCTCAAGCTGGTACGCGCCGGCACGCCGCTCGATCCGGACATGAATAATTACGACCTGAACCACGTCTGCGTGGCGCATCCGTTGATGTCGCGTGCCGACTGCGACCGCGCCTACCAGATGGCATGGCGGCGCTATTACACGATGGAGCACTGTGAGACCGTCATGCGGCGCGTGGCATCGACCAAGGCGAATGCAAGCCAGGCGTTGTTCCTTCTGACCTGGTTCAAGGGCAGCATCGAGCTTGAGGGCATCCACCCGCTGGAAGCCGGATTCGCTCGGCTGAAATCGAGACTGGATCGCCGGCCCGGCATGCCCGACGAGCCGGCATGGCGTTTCTATCCCAAATACTGGACCGAAACGGCGGTGAAACTGGCCCGATGGGCAGCGCTATATCTGCGGCTGCGGCGCCTCTATCTCGGCATCAAGCACGACGCGAACCGCTACGCCTATACCGATGTCGCGATGACGCCGGTGACCGAGGACGAATCCGAGACGCACGAGCTGTTCCAGACTGGCGCCGCCAAGGCGTACGTCGGACGCGAGCAGCACTTGCGCGACGTGCGAGAAGGACGAGCAGCCCCCGCTACGGCTTGACCCGAGCCAGCAGCCGCTCGGCGCGCCGCAGATGCGGCCGGTCGTACATCACGCCGCCGATCGCGACGACACCGGCCGACGGGTCGGCGGCGAATGCATCCATGACGGCGCGCGCCTTGGCGATCTCCTCGGCCGAGGGCGTGAACACGTCGTTGATCACCGGCACTTGAGCCGGATGGATCGCGATCTTGGCGGTGAAGCCGTCGCGGCGCGCTTCGAGCGACTCCTCACGCAGGCCCTCGATGTTACGGAAGTCCGCATAGACCGTGTCGATCGCCTGTACGCGCGCGGCCGCCGCGGCGGCAAGCGAGAGGTTGCGCGCCAGCATGTAGGGCGAGGTGAAACGGCCGTGCGCGTCGCGGTTGCTCTCCGAGCCGAGCTCGGCGGAGAGATCTTCGGCGCCCCAGGTCAGCGCGGTGAGGCGCTTGCTGGCGCCCGCATAGGTCCCGCAGAGAAACAGCGCCGACGCGGTCTCGGTCGTAAGCGCGAAAATCTCGATCGCGCCGTCCTCCAAGCCGTGCAACGCCTCGCGCGCGGTCAGCTTGGCGTCGAGATGGATCACCGACGGTCCGCCTTCCGCCTTCGGCAGCAGGATCGCGTCCGGCTTGCCGGCGACGACGACGTCGAGATCGGCGTCGGTGAGACCGGTGTCGAGTGCGTTGACGCGCACGATCAGGCGCGGGCGTTGCGCGCGCGGGACGTGGTCCTTCAGGTACGCGAGGGCCGTTTCCCTGGCGCGCGGCTTGCGGTCGAACGCGACCGAGTCCTCAAGGTCGAGGATCAGCCCGTCCGCGCCGCTACCGAAGCCCTTGGCGAGCTTCTTGTCGCTGTCGGCGGGGAGGAAAAGCAGCGAGCGCATTCAAACCGGCCGCTTGATCATGAAAGCCTGCCGCTTGCACTCCGCGACGAGCTTGTCGTTCTGGTTATAGGCGCGGATGTGCGTATCGACGATGCCGGCGGTCGGGCGCGACTTCGAGGAGCGCTTGGCCGTCACCTCGCTGGTGCAATGCACGGTGTCGCCTTCAAACAGCGGGTGGGGAAACTTCACGTCGGTCATGCCGAGATTGGCGATGGTGGTGCCGACCGTCATGTCGCTCACCTGGATGCCGATCATCAGGCCGAGCGTGAACAGCGAGTTCATCAGCGGCTGGCCCCACTCGGTCTCCTTCTCGCAGAACTCGCGGTCGATGTGCAGCGGCTGCGGATTGAGCGTCATGTTGGAGAACAGCATGTTGTCCATCTGCGTCACAGTGCGGCGCAGGCGGTGATGGTAGAGCTTGCCGACCTCGAAATCCTCGAAATACATGCCGCCGCGCGGCGAACGGGTGTCGTCCATCTTTCCTCCTCCCGCCGGAACGCGTGGCCGGCCATGGCGTTGTTAACCGCTCGTTTACCATAACTGCTGATGCTGCGAGACGGCGAGGAATCCAAAGCGCCCATGGGCACGGAAGCTGCAGATTTTGGTGCCCGGATCAGCGGCGCGACCACGGACATTGCGAGCCGGGTCACCGGTGCGATTCGCGACGCGGCGCGCGTCACCGGCGCGGGCTTCGAATATCTGCTCAACACCGCGGTGCGGGAATCGAACCTCGATCCCAACGCCAAGTCACCGAACTCCTCCGCAACCGGCCTGTTTCAATTCCTCGATCAGAGCTGGCTCGGCACGCTCAAAACCTCTGGGCCAAGCCTCGGCTACGGCAGATACGCCGACGCGATCACGCAGAATGCGTCGGGTTATTACACCGTCTCCGACCCGGCCATGCTTCGCGAGATCATGGCGCTGCGCAAGGACCCGGCCGCCAACGCCGTGATGGCGGGCGCGTTCGCCAAGACCAACGCGCAAGTTCTGACCGAACGGCTCGGCCGCAAGCCGACCGACGGCGAGCTCTACATCGCGCATTTCCTCGGTGCGGCCGGCGCGGTGCGCCTCATCAGTGCGGCCCAGACCCAGCCGAACACCAGCGCGGCGAGCCTTTTTCCGCGCGCCGCGGCGGCGAACGCCCCGATCTTCTACGACCGCAAGACCGGCGCGGCGCGCAGCCTCGCCCAAGTCTACAACGTGCTGGTCGCGCGCCATGACGGCGCGACGCCGCGCTTCGCCGTGGCATCGACGGCGGTCGCCGCGCCGACGCCCGCGGTCGCCGCGCCATCGCCGGTGATGCGCGCGCCGCTCCCGGCCGCGCCGCCGCTCGTAACGGCGTCGATCGCCCAGCCTGCGGCGGCCGTCGCCGCACCCTCGGCGCCGCAGCGCCCGGCTGGTCCGATGTTCCACGGGCTCTACAGCGACGGGAATCGCGGCGCGGTCGCGCCGGTCGTGCGGGAATTGTGGGGCGTGCGCCACGGCATGCCGCCGCACACGGTGACCGTCATGGAGCCGGTGGCACCGGCGGCACCGGCGGCACCCGCAAAACCGCCGCTCAGCCTGTTCCAGTTTCTGCGGCCGGATGCGCGCGGCGCGGCCTGATGTCCGCGCGCCGTTAAGAATCCCGCAACAATCCCAAATAGTTATGGTGAACGCTTTGTTAAGTGGCGCCTGTTAGCGTGTGCGCTGCCGGTGCAGTGCATCGGCGCCGCAGTCCGCGGCTTTGTGGTTCGTAGCGTCGGTTTAGTCATGATCGTCAGGCACTTCCTGCAATGGGTGCGCACGGCGGAAGCCGCCGATCGCGCCGAAGCCACCCGCGCACTCGCCCGCGCCTATCTCTACTCCGAGCTTAACGACGACGACCGCATCGCCGCCGAAGGCGCGATGATCATGCTGCTCGACGACCCTTCGCCACTGGTCCGACAAGCCCTTGCCGAGGCATTGGCGGCGAGTGGCGAGGCCCCGCCGACGGTGGTGTCGGCACTTGTCGGCGACCAGCCGCATATCGCGGCGATCGTGCTCGAACGCTCGCCGCTGCTGATCGATTCCGACCTCGTCGATACGGTCGGCACCGGGGATAGCGAAGCGCAGGCCGCGATCGCGCGCCGCCAGGACATGCCGCGCTCGGTCGCGGCCGCGATCGCCGAAGTCGGAAGCGCCGAAGCCTGCCTCATCCTGATCGAGAATCCCTATGCCGACATCGCGCCGTTCTCGCTCGACCGCATCGTCGGGCGCTACGGCCATCTTGCGGCGATCCGCGAGGCGCTGTTGGCGCTTTCCCATCTGCCTGCCGCAACCCGCCAGGCGCTGGCCGTGAAGCTTTCCGAGACGCTTGCGGGCTTCGTGGTCGCGCGTCACTGGCTCGCAGAGGGGCGCGCGCGCCGCATCACCCAGGAAGCCTGCGAGAAGGCGACCGTCATGCTCGCTGCGGCCTCGGAGCGCCGCGAAGTCTGCCCGCTGGTGCGGCACCTGCGCGCGAGCGGACAGCTCACCGCGGGTCTTGTGCTGCGTGCGCTGCTCTCCGGCAACGTCACGCTGTTCGAGCAGTCGCTCGCCGAGCTTGCCGACATGACGGCCGCGCGCGTCGGGGCACTGGTGAACGACCGGCGTGGCACCGGCTTCAAGGCGGTCTACGACCGCGCCGGCTTGCCGGCAGCGGTCTACCCGGCATTCCGCGCCGCGATCGAGGCGATGCATGACAGCGGACTTGCGGCCGAACCCGGCGGCAATGCGCGGTTGCGCCGCCGCATGGTGGAGCGGGTGCTGACAAGCTGCGCAGGTCTCTCGGCGCCCGACATCGAGCCGCTGATGACGCTGCTGCGGCGCTATGCGACGGAAGCCGCGCGCGAAGAGGCGCGGTTGTTCTGCGATGAGCTGGTGACGTTCGGCGAGCGCGAGCCGATGGCGGTCGACTACGACGCACTGGCGTCGGCGGCGGCGTAGGCGCGCAAAGCTCGGCGGCAGACGAAGAACGCCAAGCACAGAAAATCAGACGAGCCGCTTGGGCCTCGGATCAGGATGTTCGTCGGTGCGGGTTGACGGTCCGGCCGTTCGCGCCAGAGTGCGTTGCAGGAAGGCACCGACATCAATCTCGTCGCGCAGCAATCCTATGTAATGAATTTCCGATCGCCGCGGCTGCATCTTGAAAAGGTAGCCGTCCTTGATTTTCAACTCGTGTGTCGTTTGGCAGTGCGGACAATTGACGCGGAGATTGCAAAGCCGCAATTTCTTCAGGGTCGCTTCATCGGTTTCGATGCCGGACTCGATGACTTCCCAACTCTTGGGACAGGGAAAAATCAGAGATCCCATGGTGGTCTCCTCGCTCGTCCGGTTGCGAATTTCCGTGATGGGC
>JAXDNZ010000422.1:0-4578 GCA_034669185.1 Hyphomicrobiales bacterium | reverse complement strand
GCGCGATGGGTCGTAGGCGTCCGCCCACTCGGCCTTTCCGGTCGTGATCAGCTGCGAGAGGATCAGGCTGGCGACCACGCCATGGGTGATGCCCTGGCCTGAATCGCCGGTGTGGACGTAGATGTTTTCGTTCCCGGGGTTGCGCCCGGTAAACGACATGAAGTCGATCGTGTCCATCACCTGGCCGGACCAGCGGTGAGTTTCCTTGCCCAGGCGCGGCATCAGGCTGCGCATCCAGGCTTCGAGCGACTCGAAGCGGAATTTGGCGTCGTCGACTTCGCCGCTTTTGTGGTCCGCACCGCCGACGATCAGCGCATTGGTCCGCTCCGAGATCGGATGCAGCCTGACGTAATGATAATTATCGAGCGTGTCCCAGTAGAGCGCATCGGGTAGCGCGTCGCGCGGCAGTTCGAATGCCATCGCATAGGTACGGTAAGGCGCCTGTTTGGTGTGAATGGCGGTGCGGTCGTTCACCGGCGAATTGGTGGCGATGACCGCAGCGGCCGCTTCCACCTTGCGGCCGCCGGTCGTCTTGACGACAACGCGGCCGTTACGTTCCTCGACCTCTTCCATGCAGGTGTCGGCGTAGAGCCGCCCGCCCTGCTTGACGATGACCTGGGCGAGGCCGCGCAGGTATTGCAGCGGGTGAAACGTGCCCTGGTTGGGGTAGCGCAGACAGCGCGTGCCGCCCAAACCCTCGAACGGCAAGCCCCTGCAATCCTCCACCGCTATGCCGACCTTGCGGTCCGCCTCGATGTTTTGGTCGAGCTTGTCGGGATCGGAGCCGAGCGCCGGAAAGAGCCAGCCGTCCAGTCTGCGAAACCCGCAATCGATCGATTCGTTGGCCTGGATTCGCTCGATGCGATTGATCGACGCGGCCTGGCTCGCGTGGAATTGCTTGGCGATATCGAGCCCCCGGACCTTGACCAATTGCGCAAAGGATTCGTCGCAGAGCGAGGTCAGATGCGCCGTGGTGCGCGCCGTGATGCCGCCGCCGATCGCGCCGCGGTCGAGGATCACGACTTTCTGCCCCTTCGCCGCCAGCTCGTAGGCGGTCGAAAGGCCCGCGATACCTGAGCCGACGACGACGGTATCGGCAGTGGTGTCCTGTTTGAGCGGTGACGCTTCCGGAAAGACTTGCGTGTCCATCCAGAGCGAGCGGGTGCGTTCCTGGCTGGCGTTCATGGCGTTTCTCCACGGAAACGCAACGCGTTCGCGCGAAAGGTGGTTCCGGCACCTGACCAAAACGACACTTCCCGTTCGTCATCGAGGGACCGGATGGAGACCGCCGTACCTGTCACTCACCGCTTCTTCTTGCCGCGTCCCTGGAACGGGTTCGCCTTCTCGCGCAAGGTCAGGCGGATCGGCACGCCGGGCAGATCGAAGGCATCGCGCATCGCGTTGGTGAGGTAGCGCAGGTAGGCTTCGGGGACCGCGTCGGCGCGCGTGCAGAAGAGGACGAAGCTCGGCGGCCGGCTCTTCACCTGCGTGATGTAATTGAGCTTGAGGCGGCGGCCGCTGACCGCGGGCGGCGGATTTGACGACACCGCGTCTTCGAACCAGCGATTGAGCTGGTTGGTCGTGACGCGCCGGTTCCACACCGCGTAGATATCGATGATCGCCTGCATCAGCCGATCGAGCCCCTCGCCGCGCAGGCCCGATAGTGCGGCGATCGGCACGCCTCGCACCTGCGGCAGCTCGTAGTCGGCGGACTCCTGCAGCTTTGCGGCAGCGCCCGGCTTCCTCTCGGCGAGGTCCCACTTGTTCATGCCGATGACAAGCGCCCTGCCCTCGCGCTGCACCAGATCGGCGATACGGATGTCCTGCTCCTCGAACGGACGTGCGCTGTCCATCAGCACGACAACAACTTCGGCAAAGCGGATCGCGTTCAGGGTGTCGGCGACCGAGAGCTTTTCGATCTTCTCGTCGATGCGCGATCGCCGCCGCATGCCGGCGGTGTCGAACAGGCGGAAGCGCTGGCCGCGCCATTCGTATTCGACCGCGATCGTGTCGCGCGTCGTCCCGGCTTCCGGGCTGGTGAGCAGGCGTTCCTCGCCGAGCAGGCGATTGATCAGCGTCGACTTGCCGACATTGGGCCGCCCGACGACGGCGACGCGGATCGGACGGTCGGCGGCGTTCTCATCTTCGTCGTCCTCGCTCGGCTGCGCGGTCGCCTCCGGCAAGGCCGCGCGCAACGCGTCGTAGAGATCGGCCAGTCCCTCGTTGTGCTCGGCCGAGATCGCGACCGGATCGCCGAACCCGAGCGCATAGGCCTCGAGCCGGCCCGGCTCGCCGGCCCTGCCCTCGCTCTTGTTGGCGACGACGACGATCGGCTTGCCGGCCCGCCGCACCAGGTTGGCGAATGCGCGATCTGCCGGCGTCAGCCCGGCGCGCGCATCGAATACGAGAAACACCGCGTCGGCGGCGCGAACCGCGACGTCGGTCTGCGCCGCCATGCGGCCGGTCAGGCTGTCCGGGTCGGCCTCGTCGAAGCCGGCGGTGTCGACGACGGTGAAGTCCAGGTCACCGAGGCGGGCCGCGCCCTCGCGGCGGTCGCGCGTGACCCCGGGCCGGTCATCGACCAGCGCGAGGCGCCTGCCGACCAGCCGGTTGAACAAAGTCGACTTGCCGACATTCGGCCGGCCCACGATGGCGACGGTGAAGCTCATCTGTTCGGCCGGACGCTTTCATCGGCGACCCGTCAGCGCGCGGCGGGCGGCGGCGGGGCCTGGCTCGGCCAGGTCGGTTGGGAGCCGGGAATGGCCGGCCAGGCGGCCGAGTTCTGCGGGGGTGGCGGGGGTTCCGGCCACGGCGCGTTCACGCCGGCCGGCTGCGGCGGCGCGGTCGCCTGCGCGGGCGCCGTCTGCTGCTGTTGCTGCTTCTGCTGCTGCTTCGCCTGCGCCGGCTGCTTCGGCTTCCGCGCCACCTTCGGCTTGGCCTTTTTCTCCGTGACGACCGGCGGCGGCGGCTCGGCCGGGGCCTCGTAGCCTTTCACCAGTTCAGGCGGCACACCCTTCGCCACGCCGGGGACGCCTTCGGGAAACACCGCGCGGCGATCACCCGGCAGCGGCTTCTTGTTGCTGCCCATGATGTCCCAGTCCTGGAACTTGTCCAGCGGATCGAACGAGTCGCACCCCCCGAGAGCGAGCGCCAGCACAGCCGCGGCGAAAAGGATCGTCTTGTGTCGCATCTGTCAGCCCTTCCCGCGCGTGCCGGCGAGCGCGATCAGCACGTCGATGCGCGCGCGCGTGCCGGCGGGCGTATCGGCATCGGTGGTGATCATGTCGAACCAGCGCTTGGCGGCGGCTTGATCGCCGGTGCGCCAGGCGCCGAGCGCGAGCAGTTCGCGCGCGGTGTGGCGGAATGTGCGGTCGCGCGTCGTCAACGGCTCCAGCCGCGCGTTGAGGTCCGCGAGCGAAGCGGTATCGACCAGCAACAGCCCGGCACGCACGGTGGCGAGATCCTGCAGCGGACGCCCGAAGCTCGAGTCGGCCGCGAGCGCGTCGTAGGCTTTCACGGCGGCTGCCTGATCCGTGCGCGCGAGGGCGGCCGCCTCGCGGAAGCGCGCGAGTGTGCGATAGCCCGAACTGCCTTCGGCGGCGATCTTGCCGAAGGCCGCCTGCGCCTCGGGGTTTTTGCCTTCCTCGGCGAGCGCCGTTGCGGCCTCGAACGCCGCGCCCGATTCGGCGGCCTTCTTGGCTTCCCAATACTCGTAGCCGCGCCAGCCGCCGACCGCGATCACGACAAGGGCCGCGATCGCGATGATCAGGCCGCTGTGCCGCTCCCAGAGCTGCTGCAGCTTCTCCCGGCGGACTTCCTCGTCGACTTCGCGAAAGATATCGGACACGTCGTTCTCCGGCCCGGCGGCGCGTGGGACCCGCGCGCTCAACCCACCCTGCGGGCCGCGTAAAATAACGATGTGGCAAGGCCATGGCAAAGGTTGTCGCCATGGCGGATGAAATTAACCTTTTGGCGGCGGTACCGGCGGTTGGGGGCCCGCCTTGACCTTGCGCCAGAGCGCCCGACATATGCGGGCCAGCCAATAAACCGATTGCCTCCTGTCAACCAGGCAACGCCCGAGAGGAACCTTGATGAAACGGCTTCTTGCCCTGGCGCTCCTCGCTCTCTCGGCCCTGCCCGCCGCCGCGCAGGACTGGCCGACCCGGACGGTGCGCGTGATCGTGCCGTTCGGTGCCGGGGCAACGCCCGACACGATCGCCCGCCTGATCGCCGACCGGCTGCAGCAAAAGCTCGGGCAAAACTTCATCGTCGAGAACAAGCCGGGCGCGAGCGGCATGACCGGAACCGATGCGGTCGCCAAGGCCGAGCCCGACGGCTACACGATCGGCGTCTCGATCGGCGGGCCGCTTGCGATCAACACGCTGCTGTTCTCGAAAATGCCGTACGACCCGCGCAAGGAGATCGCCCTCGTCACGGTGCTCACCACGCAGCCGAGTGCGCTCACGGTGCCGGCGAACCTTCCTGTGAACAACGTCGCCGAGCTTATCGCGCTGCTGAAGAAAGATCCCGGCAAGTACAATTTCGGCTCGATCGGCAACGGCTCGCTCTCGCACCTTG
>JAXDNZ010000421.1:0-6326 GCA_034669185.1 Hyphomicrobiales bacterium | reverse complement strand
CCCGGCTGCGAGAAGAACTCAAGTTCCTCCAGCGCGCGTTTCAGCGGCGGGTCGTCCGGGTGGCTCTCGACGTCGGCATAGAACATGGTGGCGAAGAAGTTGCCCTCGATCATGTAGCTTTCGAGCTTGGTCATGTTGACGCCGTTGGTGGCGAAACCGCCGAGCGCCTTGTAGAGCGCGGCCGGGAGGTTGCGCACCTGGAAGACGAACGTCGTCACCACCAGCCCGTTGTTCGGCATGGCATGCTTGCGCTCGCGCGACAGGATCACGAACCGCGTCGTGTTGTGGTCTTCGTCCTCGACGTTTTCAGCGAGAACATCGAGACCGTAGATCCTTGCGGCAAGCTTGGGCGCGAGCGCGCCGCGTGTGACGTCGTTGGTCTCCGAGATATGCCGCGCGGCACCGGCGGTGTCGGCCGCGATCACCGCCTTGTACTTGTTCTTGCGGATGAAGCGGCGGCACTGGCCGAGCGCGTGGATATGGCTTTCGACCGATTTCACCGTCTTCAGCGTCGCGCCCTTCGGCGCCATCAGGTTGAAATGGATCGGAAGGAAGTGCTCGCCGACGATGTGCAGCTTGGCGTGCGGCAGCAGGTGGTGGATATCGGCAACGCGTCCGGCGATCGAGTTCTCGATCGGGATCATGCCAAGATCGGCTTTGCCGCGCTGGATCGCCGCGAGCGCGTCCTCGAAGGTTGCGCACGGCAATGGCTCGCAATTGGGATAGACCTCGCGCGCCGCGATGTCGGAATTGGCGCCGGGCTCGCCCTGGAACGCGACTTTCAGCTTGCTCATGTCAGCTCTCTTGTGAGTTCCCGTAACGTGCGGCCTCGCCCTGGGTCAACGGCGCGCCAGCAGCGCGCGCGCCTTTTCGAGGTGCTCGGGGGTGTCGACGCCGAAGATCGGATTTTCGGTGAGTGCGACATCGATGCGCATGCCGGCCTCGAGCGCGCGGAGCTGCTCGAGCCGCTCGCGCCGCTCCAGCGGCGAAGGCGGCAACGCCACGAAGCGCTGCAGTGCGGCGCGGCGGTATGCGTAAAGACCGATGTGGTGATAGAGCGGACCGTCGCCGCTCGGGGCGGTCGTCCGGGTGAAGTAAAGTGCTCGGAAGCGGCCGGGCGAAACAGGCGAGCAGATCGCTTTCACGACATTCGGATCGTTGCGCTCGGCCGGATCGGTGATCTCCAGTGCCAACGTCGCGATATCGACGGCCGGGTCCGCGAGGGGACTTAGTGCCGCCTTGATGTCGGCGCCTTCCAGCATCGGGAAATCGCCCTGGACGTTGACGATGATTCCGGCGCGCCCCTCCCGGTCGGCGAGCCCCAGCGCCTCGAAGATGCGGTCGGAACCGGTCGCATGGTCGCTGCGGGTCATGACGGCGCCGCCGCCGGCGGCAGTGACGGCTGCGCAAATTTCTGCGGAATCGGTCGCGATCACCACGGGTCCGACCTCGGCCTCCTGGGCGCGGCGCATCACGTGCACGATCATCGGAACCCCCGCGATGTCGGCAAGCGGCTTGCCCGGCAGCCGGGTCGACGCCATGCGGGCGGGGATGAGGATCAGCGTGTCGGATGGGGCCATGGCGACCGTTCGCGGTCGCTTATACGGGTTGCCAGGGCGACGGCAAACCGGCTATGTGTCCGCGATAACCGGCGCCGCTCCGCGCGCCAAAATAGCCCGAAAAGCCTGGCTTTTGGAGCCGATCCGCAAATGGACTCCTTCGAACTCAACAAGGTTCTCGGTGCGGTGCTCGGCACCTGCCTGTTCCTGCTGTCGCTCAACATCGCCGCCGGCGCGGTATTCGCGCCGCAGAAGCCCGCCAAGGCCGGCTACGAGGTCGTGGTTCAGGAGCGCAAGCCCGGCGAAGCGCCGGCCGCCGCCGCTGCTGACGAGCCGATCGGCAAGCTGCTCGCGAGCGCCTCGGTCGAAAAGGGCGAGGCCTCGGCCAAGAAGTGTGCCGCCTGCCATACCTTCGCCAAGGGCGAGCCGAATCGGGTTGGACCGAACCTCTATGGCGTGGTCGGCCGGGCGCGCGCAGCAGTTCCGAACTTCAACTATTCGGCCGCCATGAAGGCCAAAAGCGGCAACTGGTCGGTCGACGACCTCAACGCGTTCCTCGCCAATCCGAAGGGCTTCATCCCGGGCACGTCGATGGGCTTTGCCGGGTTGCCGCGCGGCAGCGAGCGCGCCGACGTGATCGCCTATCTCAACGCCAAGTCGGACAGCCCGCAGCCCCTGCCGAAGGCGGCGGAAGCGCCAACCGGCAACAAGACGCAGTAAGGCTTCTTGGTCGCGCTTGCGATTGTCGCGTTGCGTCCTGAATTTGCGTTCTTACGCGTGCGACACTTCGTCCGGCACGTCGATCGTCAATAACGACAGCGTGAGCCGTGCTGTCCGGGCCCAATCGAAAAACCGACATAATTGGGCGAAAATCGTGGTCGCGACGACCTTTGGGAGTTGCCCCTTGAAGCTGTCCCGCCGAACCCTGTTGCGTACGGGCGCGATTGCGCTCGCCGCGCCAGCCGCGAACGCGCTTGAGCCTTTCGTCCGCACCGCCGCGCAGGCGCGAGCCGGCGATGCCTGGCACCACGGCCTGTCGCTGTTCGGAGACCTGAAATACCCGGCCGACTTTCCCCATTTCGACTACGTCAACGCGAAAGCGCCGAAGGGCGGCGCGGTGCGTCTGATCGCGCTCGGCACCTTCGACAACTTCAACCTCGTGGTCGCGGGCGTGAAGGGCAACATCTCGAACGGCGTCGATCTCGTCTACGACACGCTGATGGTTGCGGCGCTCGACGAGGTCTCCACCGAATACGGGCTGATCGCCGAATCCGTCAGCTACCCGCCTGACTTCTCCTCGGTGACCTATCGGCTTCGCCCCAATGCCAAATGGCATGACGGCAGACCGATCACGCAGGATGACGTGATCTTTTCGCTCGAGGCGTTCAAGAAGAACCATCCGCAGTACTCGGCCTACTATCGCCACGTCATCAAGGCGGAAAAGACCGGCGAGCGCGACGTCACCTTCACGTTCGACTCCAGCGGCAACCGCGAGCTGCCGCAGATCGTCGGCCAGCTCAATGTCCTGCCGAAGCACTGGTGGGAGGGAACGGACGCCTCGGGCAGGAAACGCGACGTGGCGGCAACCACGCTGGAGCCGCCGCTCGGCGGTGGCGCATACCGCATCAAGGAGTTCACGGCCGGGCGCACCGTCGTGTTTGAGCGCGTCAAGGACTACTGGGGCAAGGACATCAATGTGAATGTCGGGCGCGATAATTTCGAGGAGCTGCGCTACGAGTATTTCCGCGACGCGACCGTCGCGATCGAAGCGTTCAAGGCCGACGTGGTCGACTGGCGCACCGAGAACAGCGCCAAGAACTGGGCGACCTCGTACGACTTCCCAGCCGTCAAGGACAAGCGCGTCGTACTTGAGGAGTTCGCGATTCGCTCCAGCGGCGTGATGCAGGGCTTTGCGTTCAACATTCGCCGCGACAAGTTCAAGGACGCACGACTGCGCCTTGCGCTGAACTACGCCTTCGATTTCGACGAGATGAACAAGCAATTGTTCTTCGGTCAGTACACGCGCATCGCGAGCTATTTCGAGGGTACCGAGCTCGCGGCGCGCGGACTGCCGGAGCCCAAGGAGCTCGAAATCCTCGAGCCGTTGCGCGACAAGATTCCGCCCGAGGTGTTCACCAAGGCCTACACCAACCCGGCCGGCGGCTCGCCGGAGGCGGTGCGCAACAACCTGCGCGAGGCGCTGCGCATTTTGAAAGAGGCCGGCTACGAGATCCGGAATCAGAAGCTCACCAACGTCAAGACCGGCGAGCCGCTCGCGATGGAGCTGCTCTCGCAGGATCCGACCACCGAGCGCTTCTATCTGTTCTACAAGCCCGCCCTGGAACGGCTCGGCGTGACCGTCACGGTGCGCACCGTGGACGAGGCGCAGTACATCAATCGCCTGCGCAACTGGGACTTCGACGTCGTCACGGCGGTGTGGGGGCAGTCGCTCTCGCCCGGCAACGAGCAGCGCGGATTCTGGGGTTCGCAGGCCGCGGATCAGGCGGGCTCGCGCAACCTCGTCGGCATCAAGGATCCGGCGATCGACGCGCTGATCGATCGCGTGATCTTCGCCAAGGACCGGGCCGAGCTGGTGGCCGCCACCAAGGCGCTCGACCGCGTACTCCTGTGGAATCATTTCGTCGTGCCGCAATGGACCTACGGCAAGCAGCGTACGGTGCGCTGGGATCGGTTCGGCCGGCCCGAAAAACTGCCGCAATACGCCGCCGCCGCCTTCCCGACCATCTGGTGGTGGGACGCCGAGCGCGCCGCCAGTGTCGCGGCAAGCAAGACGGGAACGAAGCAGTGAGGGTCACGCGCCGCTCGGCGCTCGCCATCGGGGCCGGCGCGGTTGCCGGCGCGGCCGGCCTGACCGACGCGGCATCGGCCGCCGAGGAGATCGAGTCCCACGGTATCTCGGCTTTCGGCGACCTGAAATATCCGCCCGACTTCACGCATTTCGAGTACGTCAATCCGGGTGCGCCAAAGGGCGGGCTGTTCTCGCAGGTCGGATCGCAGCGGCAGTACAATCAGAACTTCCTCACCTTCAATTCGCTCAACAGCTACATCCTCAAGGGCGATGCCGCGCTCGGCATGGAGCTGACTTTCGCGACCCTGATGGCGGCGGCCGGCGACGAGCCCGACAGCATGTACGGCTACGTGGCGCGGGGCGTGCGCATCTCGCCCGACAAGCTCACCTATCGCTATGCGCTTCGTCCGGAGGCGCGTTTCCACGACAACAGGCAGATCACGGCGGCAGACGTCGTGTTCTCGCTCAATACTCTGAAGGAGAAGGGACACCCGATCATCATCCAGCTGCTGCGTGACTTTCTTGGCGCCGAAGCGGTGGACGACATGACCGTGGTGGTTCGCTTCGCCGCGAAGCGCGCGCGCGATGTGCCGCTGTTCGTCGCCGCCATGCCGATCTTCTCGCGCGCCTACTACGCCAACAAGCCATTCGACGAGACGACGCTCGAACCGCCGCTCGGCTCCGGCGCCTACAAGGTCGGGCGCTTCGAGGCCGGCCGCTATATCGAATACGACCGCGTCAAGGACTGGTGGGGCGCCGCCCTCCCGGTGGCGCGCGGGCAGAGCAACTTCGATACCGTGCGCTACGAGTTCTATCGCGACCGCGACGTCGCGTTCGAAGGCTTCACCGGCAAGAGCTACCTGTTCCGCGAGGAGTTCACGGCGCGCATCTGGGCGACGCGCTACGACTTTCCCGCCATCAAGGACGGCCGCGTGCAGCGCCGTATCCTGCCCGACGACACCCCGTCGGGCGGACAGGGCTGGTTCTTCAACACGCGCCGCGACAAGTTCAAGAATCCGAAGCTGCGCGAGGCGCTCGGGTGCGCCTTCGATTTCGAGTGGACCAACAAGTCCATCATGTATGGCGCCTACCGGCGCACGTTCTCGGTGTTCCAGAATTCGAACATGGCGGCCGAGGGCAAACCGACCGAACCTGAGCTTGCGCTGTTGCAACCGTTCCGCGGCAAGGTGCCGGACGAAGTGTTCGGCGATCCCTTCGTGCCTCCCGTCTCGGACGGTTCGGGGCAGGACCGCACGTTGCTGCGCAAGGCCTCGCAACTGCTCCAGGAGGCGGGTTTTTCCGTCAAGGACGGCAAGCGCGTCGACCAGAAGGGTGAGCCGGTCACGCTCGAATTCCTGATCGACGAGCCGACATTCCAGCCACACCACATGCCGTTCATCAAGAACCTCGCCACGCTGGGTATCGAGGCGACGCTGCGCATCGTCGACCCGGTGCAATTCAGGAAGCGCGTCGACGATTTCGACTTCGACCTGACGGTCGAGCGTTTCAATTTCTCGTCCACGCCGGGCGACTCGCTGCGCAGCTATTTCTCCTCGCAGGCGGCCGCGCTGAAAGGATCGAAGAATCTGGCCGGCATGGCCGATCCCGCGATCGACGCGCTGATCGAAGTGATCATCGCGGCCGAGACGCGCCCGGCGCTCGTCACCGCCTGCCGGGTGCTCGACCGCGTCATCCGCGCCGGCCGCTACTGGGTTCCGCACTGGTATCTCGCCTCGCACCGTATCGCCTATTGGGACGTGTTCGCATGGCCGGAAAAAAAGCCGGGCTTTGCGCGCGGCGTTCCGGAAACCTGGTGGTATGATGCAGACAAGGCGGCCAAGCTCGAGCGGGCACGGTGACCTTGGTGCCGCACTCGAGAACCGGAGCTCGCTGAACCTCGATGTCCGCCTACATCATCCGCCGACTGTTGTTCATGGTCCCGACCTTGTTCGGCATCA
>JAXDNZ010000420.1:0-3736 GCA_034669185.1 Hyphomicrobiales bacterium | reverse complement strand
CGTTCCTGGCGAGCATGATCGTGTGATTGGCGGCCTTGCGTGCATTCGTGCCGGTGAGCGCCTCCAGCCGCCGCACGCCGGCCGCAACGCCGGCATCGCTCAAGCCCGAAATGAGCCCGATGTCGCCGGTGCGCCGTACATGCGTGCCGCCACACAGCTCGACCGACCAGCCCAGCGTGTTGCCGCCGGTGGTCCCGTCAGGATTCTTGCCCATCGCGACGACGCGCACCTCGTCGCCGTATTTCTCCCCGAACAGCGCGCGGGCGCCCGCGGCGCGCGCGTCATCGAGCGCCATCAAGCGCGTCGTGACCGGCGAATTCTGCAACACAAAATCGTTGGCGATGTCCTCGACCTTCTCGATCTCCTCCGCGGTCATCGGCTTGGGATGCGAGAAGTCGAAGCGCAGCCGATCGGGCGCGACCAGCGAGCCCTTCTGCGCGACGTGGTCGCCGAGCACCTCGCGCAGCGCCTCGTGCAGCAGATGCGTCGCCGAATGATTGCGGCGGATCGCGCCGCGGCGCGCGTGATCGACGTCGAGCGCGAGCGCCGCGCTGGCTTTCAGAACACCCTTCTCGACCGTCACGGCGTGAACGAGAAGATCGCCCGCCTTCTTCTGCGTATCGGTGACGCGCGCCGCAATGCCATCGGCCGTAAACAGGCCGGTGTCGCCCACCTGTCCGCCGGACTCGCCGTAGAACGGCGTCTGGTTGAGCACCACTGCGCCGCTCTCGCCGGCTTTCAGCGCGGCGACTTCCGCGCCGTCGCGCACCAGCGCAACGACGACGCCCTCGGCACTCTCGGTGTCGTAGCCGAGGAACTCGGTCGCACCGAGCTTCTCGCGCAGCGAGAACCAGACCGCATCGGTCGCGGCCTCGCCCGAGCCCGCCCACGAGGCGCGCGCCTTCTCGCGCTGACGCTCCATCGCGGCGTTGAACGCATCGGTGTCGACGCCGATGCCGCGCGCGCGCAACGCGTCCTGCGTCAGGTCGAGCGGAAAGCCGTAAGTGTCGTAGAGCGTGAACGCGGTCTCGCCCTTGAGCCGGTCGCCGCTCTTGAGACCCGCGCTTTCGGTGTCGAGGATCGAGAGCCCGCGCTCCAGCGTCTTGCGGAAGCGCGTCTCCTCCAGCTTCAGCGTCTCCGCGATCAGCGCCTCGGCGCGCAGCAGCTCCGGATAGGCCTGGCCCATCTCGCGCGTCAGCGCCGGCACCATCTTCCACATCAGCGGCTCGCGCGCGCCGAGCAGTTCGGCATGGCGCATGGCGCGGCGCATGATGCGGCGGAGCACGTAGCCGCGCCCTTCGTTTGCGGGGAGCACACCGTCCGCGATCAGGAATGACGAGGCGCGCAAGTGGTCGGCGATGACGCGATGCGACGCCTTCTGCCGACCTTGCGGATCGACGCCGGTGAAGTCGGCGACCGCGCGGATCAGCGCCGCGAACAGATCGATCTCGTAGCTGTCATGCTTGCCTTGCAGCACTGCGGCGACGCGCTCCAGCCCCATGCCGGTGTCGATCGAGGGCTTGGGCAGGGCGACGCGCTTGCCGTCGGGCAACTGCTCGAACTGCATGAACACGAGATTCCAGATCTCGACGAAGCGATCGCCGTCTGCTTCGGCGCTGCCGGGCGGCCCGCCGGGGACATGGTCGCCGTGGTCGTAGAAGATCTCCGAGCACGGCCCGCACGGACCCGTGTCGCCCATCGCCCAGAAATTGTCCGAACCGGCGATGCGGATGATCCGGCTCTCCGGCAGACCTGCGATCTTGCGCCACAGATCGAAGGCCTGATCGTCGTCGATGTAGACGGTCGCGGTCAGTCTGTCCTTCGGAAGGCCGAACTCTTTGGTGACCAGGTTCCAGGCAAGCTCGATCGCGCGCTCCTTGAAGTAATCGCCGAAGGAGAAATTGCCGAGCATCTCGAAGAAGGTGTTGTGGCGCGTGGTGTAGCCGACATTGTCGAGGTCATTGTGCTTGCCGCCGGCGCGCACGCATTTCTGCGCCGTGACGGCGCGCGCATACGGGCGCTTCTCGAGGCCGGTGAAAACGTTCTTGAACTGCACCATCCCGGCATTGGTGAACATCAGCGTCGGGTCGTTGCGCGGCACGAGCGGGGACGAGGGCACGACCTCGTGGCCGGCCTGCCGGAAATAGTCGAGGAAGCTCGACCGGATGTCGTTGACGCCGCTCATGGAACTCCCGCCGCCGCAGCGAAGTGTCTGCCCCAGGCAAGTCTGGACCGACTTGCGTTCCAAGGGCTTATCTAGCGGCGGGGGGTGGGGAAGTCTAGGAAGGGCGGGGCCGCGGGCGCGCGTACGGGAGGATGCGGGCGAGACGCGGAGCGACAGCGAAATGCGAGCGGGCGAGAACCGCGCGCGCTGCTAGTCGCGCCCGCTCCGCTCCGTTCTGCATTCGCTGTGCTTCAATTGTCCCCCGGGGCAAGCCCGCGGGCGGTCGTCTTTCCCCGGTTTCCCGGGAAACAATGAAAAGCCGGGCGGCGCGTCAGCCCTCCGCGGCCTCGTCGTCGTCTTCCTTCTCGCCGGCCAGAATCTGCTCGGCGATTAGGCCGGCATTCGCCCGCACGGCTGCTTCGATCTTCGCCGCGATGTCGGGATTGTTCTTGAGGAACGCCTTCGCGTTCTCGCGCCCCTGCCCGATGCGCTGGCTGTCAAAGGAGAACCAGGCGCCGGATTTCTCCACCACGCCGGCCTTGACGCCGAGATCGATGATCTCGCCCATCTTGGAGACGCCCTCGCCGTACATGATGTCGAACTCGACCTGCTTGAACGGCGGCGCGAGCTTGTTCTTGACCACCTTCACGCGGGTCTGGTTGCCGACCACCTCGTCGCGCTCCTTGATGACGCCGATGCGGCGGATGTCGAGGCGCACCGAGGCGTAGAATTTCAGCGCGTGCCCGCCGGTGGTGGTTTCGGGCGAGCCGTACATCACGCCGATCTTCATGCGGATCTGGTTGATGAAGATCACCATGGTGTTGGACTTGGAGATCGAGGCCGTGAGCTTGCGCAGCGCCTGGCTCATCAGCCGCGCCTGCAGGCCGGGCTGGCTGTCGCCCATCTCGCCCTCGAGCTCGGCGCGCGGCACGAGCGCGGCCACCGAATCGATCACCAGCACGTCGATCGCGCCGGAGCGAACCAGCGTGTCGGCAATCTCGAGCGCCTGCTCGCCGGCGTCCGGCTGCGAGATCAAGAGGTCGTCGACGTTGACACCGAGCTTGCGCGCATAGACCGGGTCGAGCGCGTGCTCGGCATCGATGAAGGCGCAGATGCCGCCGAGCTTCTGCGCTTCGGCGAGGCAATGCAGCGCGAGCGTGGTCTTGCCGGAGGATTCCGGCCCGTAGATCTCGACCACGCGGCCGCGCGGCAGGCCGCCGACGCCGAGCGCGATGTCGAGCCCGGGCGAGCCCGTGGAAACGGTCTCGATCTCGACCGGCTGCTGCCCCTTGCCGAGGCGCATGATCGAGCCTTTGCCGAAGGCCCGCTCGATCTGCGAGAGCGCCGCATCGAGAGCCTTCGACTTTTCCTTGTCCATCGATGAACTTTCCACGAGTTTCAAAGCGGCTGGCGGCATGGCCTTGCATCCTTATGGCACGGGGAACGGTCGAGTCTCAACGCGAAGACACGCGGCTGATGAGGTCAGCGTACCTGATTTGTTCCAGGCTGCAAGTTCTTTTTTCGTTCTGCACCGAAAAGTTGGACAGCTCGGTGGGGGGCGCCCATCCGCTC
>JAXDNZ010000419.1:0-4461 GCA_034669185.1 Hyphomicrobiales bacterium | reverse complement strand
GCTCGGCCGCAACGCTCACTTGGTGCATTACCCGGTCAAGGCCGGCGCGCAGATCAACATCGTCGCCATTATGCGCGACCGCTCGGCCGAGCCCGGCTGGAACAACACCGGCGCGCGGGAGGAGATTCTCGCGCGATTTTCCCGCTGGTCTTGGGCGGCTCCGGCGCGGGCCGTGCTCGCCGCCCCGCAGCAATGGGCGAAATGGGCGCTGTATGACCGCCGGCCTTTGAGTGCATGGGGCGACGGCCCGGTTACGCTGCTTGGCGACGCGGCCCATCCCCTGCTGCCTTTTCTCGCCCAAGGTGCGGCCATGGCGATCGAGGATGCGGCCGTGCTGGCGGACCATTTGGCGGCCTCACTGGACGATCCGGCCAAGGCCATGCGTTCCTACGAAGAAACGCGGCATCGCCGCACCGCCCAGGCGCAACAGGCCGCGCGCCGCAACGGCGGGTATTATCATTCGTCCGGCGCCGAGGCGGTGCTGCGCAACCTCGCGCTCCGCGTCATGGGCGGCAAGCAACTGCTCAAGCGTTACGATTGGCTCTATGCCTGGAAACCGCCGGGGGATCGTTAATTGATGGCGACCGCTTCCACCCACGATCACGCGAGCGATCCCGTTTGCGGGATGACCGTCGACCCACAGACGACGACGCATCGCGCGGAGCACGCCGGACGCAGCTATTTTTTCTGCTCCGCCGGTTGCCGGAGCAAATTCGCCGCCGATCCGCAAAAGTACCTCGGCGGCAAAACCCCAGCGCCGGAGCCGATGCTCGCGGGCACGATCTACACCTGCCCGATGCACCCGCAGATCCGCCAGGCCGGGCCGGGCTCCTGCCCAATCTGCGGCATGGCGCTGGAGCCGGAGCTTGCCAGCGCCGAGGACGGGCCCAATCCCGAGCTTCTCGACATGACCCGCCGGTTCTGGATCGGCGTTGCGCTGGCGCTGCCGGTCATCGTGCTGGAAATGGGTGGTCATCTCTTGGGCGCGCACGCCTGGGTCGGACAAACGCTGTCGAATTGGATTCAGTTCGCCTTCGCAACGCCCGTCGTGCTCTGGGCTGGCTGGCCGTTCTTCGTCCGTGGTTGGCAATCGCTGCGCACGCGCAACCTCAACATGTTCACGTTGATCGCGCTCGGTACCGGGGTTGCCTATGTCTACAGTGCGATCGCGACGCTTGCGCCCGAGTTGTTTCCGCAGGCTTTCCGCGGGCACGATGGCGCGGTCGCGGCCTATTTCGAGGCCGCCGCCGTCATCACGGTGCTGGTGCTGCTCGGCCAGGTGCTGGAACTGCGGGCGCGCGAGCAAACCTCCGGCGCCATCCGCGCCCTGCTCGACCTCACCCCGAAGACCGCGCGGCGGGTGAAGGAGGACGGGAGCGATGAGACGGTCACGCTTGACGCGATCGCCGTCGGCGACCGGCTGCGGCTACGCCCGGGAGAAAAAGTGCCGGTGGATGGCGAAATAACCGAAGGCCATTCCACGCTCGACGAATCCCTGGTGACCGGCGAAGCCATGCCGGTGAGCAAAGGCGTCGGCGCCAAAGCCGTCGCCGGAACGCTCAATCAGAGCGGCAGCTTCGTCATGCGCGCGGAGAAAGTCGGTCGCGACACCTTGCTCGCACGCATCGTGCAGATGGTGGCGGCGGCGCAGCGCAGCCGCGCGCCGATCCAGCGCCTAGCGGACCAGGTGGCCGGATGGTTCGTGCCGGCGGTGATCGCGGTCGCCGTTGTAGCCTTCCTGGCATGGTCCGCGTTCGGCCCCGAGCCGCGATTCGCTTATGGACTCGTCGCCGCCGTCAGCGTGCTCATCATCGCCTGCCCCTGCGCGCTTGGTCTCGCCACGCCGATGTCGATCATGGTTGGCGTCGGACGCGGGGCGGCGGCGGGCATTCTCATCAAGAACGCCGAGGCGCTGGAGCGCATGGAAAAGGTCGACACGCTGGTCGTCGACAAGACCGGCACGCTCACCGAGGGTAAGCCCAAGGTTACCGCCGTTCTGCCGGCGCACGGCTTCGAGGAGTCCGACGTGCTGCGTCTCGCCGCCAGCCTCGAGCGCGCGAGCGAACATCCTTTGGCCGCTGCCATCGTTGAAGCCGCCGCCAATCGCAAGATCGAGCCTGCGCCCGTGCGCGGCTTCGACGCCCAAAGCGGTAAGGGCGTGATCGGCATCGTCGAGCAGCGCCGCGTCGTGCTTGGCAATGCCAAATTCATGGCGGAGCTGAATATCGCCACCGGAGCGCTTGACGCCGATGCGGAAAAGTTGCGTAGCGACGGTGCGACCGCGATCTTTCTCGCCGCCGACGACAAGCTCGCCGGCGTCATCGCCATCGCCGATCCGCTCAAAGCCACCACCGCGGAAGCGTTAAGCGCGCTCATGCGCGACGGCATTCGCGTGGTGATGCTCACCGGCGATAACAAAACAACCGCGCAAGCGGTGGCGCGCCGGCTCGGCATTGCCGAGATCGAGGCCGAGGTGCTGCCCGAGGAAAAAAGCGCCGTCATCGAACGGCTGCGGCGCGAAGGCCGTGTCGTCGCCATGGCGGGCGACGGCGTCAACGATGCGCCCGCGCTCGCCGCAGCCGATGTTGGCATCGCCATGAGCACCGGTACCGACGTGGCAATCGAGAGCGCCGGCGTGACGCTCCTGCGCGGCGATCTCATGGGCATCGTGCGCGCGCGGCGGCTGTCGGCCGCGACCATGCGCAACATCCGGCAAAACCTGTTCTTCGCCTTCGCATATAATGCCGCCGGCGTGCCGATCGCGGCGGGCCTGCTCTATCCCGCTTTCGGCATCCTGCTGTCGCCGATCATCGCCGCCGCCGCCATGGCGCTGTCGTCGGTGAGCGTCGTCGGCAACGCCTTGCGGCTCCGCCAAACGGCGCTTTAAACTTAGTATCCTTGCGCAAACCCACGAACGTCCTTCATGCCGCAACATCTGCTTGAAATCTTAGGGCAAGCCATGAGCTTGCACCAGCAAGGCCGCCTGCCGGAGGCGGAAAAGCTCTATGCCAAGATTTTGAAGATCGAACCCGATCACTTCGACGCCTTGCATCTGCTCGGCGTACTGAAACACCAGCAAGGCAATGCCGCCGAGGCTCTGCGTTTGATTGCGGCGGCGCTGAAGGCGGACGCCACGCCCGACGCCTTCTCCAATTACGGCAACGTCCTCTGCGCCTTGAACCGGCATCAGGAGGCGCTGGCCTCCTATGACCGCGCGCTCGCGCTGCAACCCGGCAACGTCCTCGCACTCACCAATCGCGGCGCGGCGCTCAACGCCTTGAACCGTCAACAAGAGGCGCTCGCCTGTTACGACCGGGCGCTGACGCTGCAACCGAACTCCCCCGCCATCCACTACAATCGCGGCAACGCGCTGATGTCGCTCAAGCGCCCGGGCGAGGCCTTAGCCTGCTATGACCGGGCGTTGGCGCTGCATCCCGGCGAAACCGGCGTGCTGCTCAATCGCGGTAATGCGCTGGCCGAGCTTAACCGTCACGAGGAAGCCATCTCTTGTTACGACGGCCTGTTGGCGCTCCGGCCGGGCGATGTGGAAGCGCTCAACAACCGCGGCACGTCGCTGGCGTCGCTGAAACGCCCGGAGGCGGCTTTGGCTTGTTATGACAGCGTGCTGGCGCTGACCCCCAATCATGCCGGCGCGCATTATAACCGCGGCAATGCGCTGGCGCAGCTCAAGCGCTACGACGAAGCCCTTACAAGCTATGATGCGGCGCTGGCGATCAAACCGGACTTTGCCGACGCGCTCTATGGCCGCTTTAACGCGCTCAAAGATGCCAGGCGCTACCAGGATGCGATCGGAGCTTACGAGCAAGCCGTCGCCGTAAAGCCCGATCATCCGGACGCGGAATTGGGATTGTTCGACGTCGCGCTCGCGCTGTGCGACTGGACGCAGACCGGAACACTTCTGGACAAGTTGAAAGCTGGGATCGCGGAAGGAAAGCCGTTTAGACCTTTTACCCTGCTCGGTTGCATTGATGACCCGTCATTGCATCGGCGATGCGCGGAAAACTCGATCAAGCAGGCGGTGCCGGATCCACCCGCGGCGCTGTGGAAGGGGGAGAAATTCCGCCACGACAAGATCCGGCTGGCTTACCTTTCCACCGACTTGCATGCGCATCCCGTGGCGCATCTCATCGTCGGGTTGTTCGAGCAGCATGACCGCGCCCGCTTCGAGGTGAGAGCCGTTGCCCTCGATCAGGATGATGGTAGCGATCTACGCCGCCGTCTCGTTGCTGCCTTCGATCACTTTCACGACATGCGGACGAAAAGCGATCATCAGATCGCGGCGTTTTTGCACGACCGTCAGATCGATATCGCAGTGGATCTCAGCGGTCATACCTTCGACGCCCGCCCCGGCATTCTGGCGCATCGTCCCGCGCCGATTCAGGCGAGCTATCTCGGCTATCCGGGAACAACAGGCGCGGATTTCATCGACTATGTCATCGC
>JAXDNZ010000418.1:0-6342 GCA_034669185.1 Hyphomicrobiales bacterium | reverse complement strand
CCCTCCCCCTCCGGGGGAGGGATAAGCGCGCCCGCGGTACAGTCTCATCCCTCCCCGCGCAGCGGGGAGGGTGGCGCGGCGCAAGCCGCGCCGGGTGGGGCTAAGCCCGCCACCAACGGCCAGGGCCGCGTCTTCTCCTCGCCGCTCGCACGGCGTCTCGCCAAGGAAGCCGGGATCGACATCGCGCGCATTGCCGGCACCGGCCCGCACGGCCGCGTGGTCGCGCGCGACGTGGAAGGCGCCAAGGACGGCAAAGGGCTGAAGGCGCCTGGCGCCGCACCGAGCGTCGGCGTCTCCGCGCCATCGATCGCTCCCGCGCTGTCCGACGACAAGGTGCTGGCGCTGTTTGAGCCCGGCTCCTACGAGGTCGTGCCGCACGACAACATGCGCCGCGTGATCGCGCAGCGGCTCACCGCCTCGACAC
This sequence comes from Hyphomicrobiales bacterium, assembly GCA_034669185.1. GTDB lineage: Bacteria > Pseudomonadota > Alphaproteobacteria > Rhizobiales > Xanthobacteraceae > PALSA-894. The sequence continues at coordinate 5,918 of JAXDNZ010000418.1, read as the reverse complement.
AGACCATTCCGCATTTCTACCTGACCATCGACTGCGTGATCGACAAGCTCATGTCGGCGCGCGAGGAGATCAACGCGACCGCGCCGAAGAACAAGGAAGGAAAGCCGGCCTACAAGCTCTCCGTCAACGATTTCGTCGTGAAGGCGCTTGCCGTTGCGTTGCAACGGATCCCCAACGCCAATGTGAGCTGGACCGAGGCCGGCATGCTCAAGCACAAGCATTCCGACGTCGGCGTCGCGGTGGCGCTGCCGGGCGGACTGATCACGCCGATCGTGCGGCGCGCGGAGAGCAAATCGCTCTCGGCGATCTCGAACGAGCTCAAGGACATGGTCGCGCGCGCGCGGGCGCGCAAACTCAAGCCGCACGTGTATCAGGGCGGCACCACCGCGGTGTCCAATCTCGGCATGTACGGCATCAAGGACTTCACCGCCGTCATAAACCCGCCGCACGCCACCATCCTGGCGGCGGGTGCGGGCGAGGAACGACCAATCGTGCGCAAGGGCCAGGTCGTCGCCGCCACCGTGATGAGCGTGACGCTCTCCTGCGATCACCGCGCGGTTGATGGCGCGCTCGGCGCCGAACTGATCGGCGCGTTCAAGGCGCTGATCGAGAACCCGGTGATGATGGTGGTGTGACGTTGTGGCGGTCTTGACCGCGTTCCTCCATCTCGTCGCGTTCGCCGCCATCACGGGTATGCCGAAGTCGTTTGGCGGCGGCATCTTCCTGTTCGTTACGGCAGTGCCGGTCTTGATCCTGCATGTGCTGATCTGGGCGGTTGCGCGGCTGTCCGCCGCGTGGGGCATCATTGCCGCCATCGTGCTCAACCTGGTCTGGGCTGCGGCGGGATGGCTCTATTGGTCGGTCAACATCAATCAGGCGCTGATATCCAATCGCGCCGCGCTCCTGAATACGATCGTTTTCGCTGCGGCCGGTCTCGCCACCGCGGCGATTCTCATCGGCTGGCTGCGTTTCACGCGGCGGCGAACCGCGAACACATGAAATCCTTCGGCACGCTCGTGATGGTTCGTGCGCCGGCGGGCGCCCACCCGGCGGTGGCCGGGGGTCTGCTCCGGCTGCCGGATAGGGGTCGCGGGCGCGGCCGGCCTGTGCCAAGAACGAGCGCATGGACGACCTGATCTCGGGCTACCGCCGCTTCCGCTCCGGAACCTGGGCGCACGCGCGCTCGCGATTCGAGGAGCTGAGCAAGAGCGGCCAGCAGCCGCAGACCATGCTGATCGCCTGCTCGGACAGCCGCGCCGACCCGCAGATGATCTTCGACGCGGCGCCGGGCGAATTGTTCGTCGTGCGCAACGTCGCCAATCTGGTGCCACCTTACGGGCCGGACAGTCATCATCACGGCACGAGCGCCGCGCTGGAGTTCGGCGTGCGCGTTTTGAAGGTGAGCAATGTCGTGGTGATGGGACATGCGATGTGTGGCGGCATCCATGCGCTGCTGAATGGCGCGCCGGAGGGGGCGGGCGACTTCGTCGGCCACTGGGTCAACATGGCGGAGCGGGCGAAGCTGCGCGCGCTGCATTTCCCGCCCGAGAAGCGGCAGGACTATTGCGAGCGCGAATCCGTGCGGCTGTCGCTGGAAAACCTGATGACGTTTCCCTGGGTGCGCGAACCGGTTGCGGCTGGCGAGCTTGCGCTGCGCGGCTGCTTCTTCGATATCCGCTCCGGCATTCTCGAACGGCTCGGCGACGACGGCTCGTTTCATCCGATCGTCGAATGACCTTCTGAATTGCCGCGCGGGCGCTGTCACGCGCGCAAGGCCGCGCTATAGTTCGAGCGCGGTGGCGCCAAAAAACGGTCCGCAATCGGAGAGCGACATGACGGTTTTCAGCCGGAGAAACGTTCTGGGCGGCGGCGGCGCAACGCTGTTCGCGCCGGCGGTGTTCGCACAGGACAAGTTTCCCTCGCGTCTCATGACCTTCGTGGTGCCTTTTCCGGCCGGCGGAACGACTGACCTGCTCGCCCGCATCTTCGCGCAAAAACTGACCGAGGCGTTCGGCCAGTCGGTCGTGGTGGAGAATGTCGGCGGCGGCGGGGGCTCGATCGGCGCCGACAAGGTCGCCAAGGCCGCGCCCGACGGCTACACGCTGCTCCTGCACAACGTCACGTTCTCGACCACGACGTCGTCACTGCAGGCCACGGGCCGCGCGCGCCACACGTTCGACGATTTCACGCCGGTCTCGCTTGCCGCCAACGTGCCGCTGATCCTGATGTGCCACCCTTCGGTCCCCGCCAAGGACCTGAAGGAGTTCGTGACGTTCGCGAAGGAGACCGACAAGCCGGTGTTCTACGGCTCGACCGGTCCCGGCAGTGTGATCCATCTGTCGGGCGAGACCTTGAAGCGCGATAGCGGCATCAAGATGGACCACGTACCGTTCCGCGGCGCCGCCCCGCTGGTGCAAGAACTGCTGTCCGGCCGCATCCATTTTGGCGGCGATCAGATCTCGACCTCGCTCGCGCATGTCCGCGGCGGCGCCTTGCGCGGCCTCGCGACGCTCTCGCCCAAGCGGACCGAGTCGCTGCCCGACATGCCGACCGTGCGCGAGCAAGGCTTTCCCAACATGGAGCTGTTCGGCTGGAACGGATTTTTCGCGCCAGCGAAGACGCCGCCCGCCGCGATCGCCATCATCCAGGCCGAGATGGCGAAGGCCGCGCGCGATCCGGAGGTGAAACGCCGCCTCGCCGAGGTCGGCGCCGAAGTGATGGGCTCGACGCCGGAGGAGCTCGGCAGGGTCGTTGCGCGAGCAGGTCGCGCTCGTGCGCCCGCTGGTCGAGGAACTCAAGCTGGTGGTGCAGTAACCGCCGCGCGATACTGGCCGCTCCGCCGCCCGGCGCATAGCTAAGTTCGCCGCGAACTGGAATCCGACATGGCTGACACGAGTTTCGACATCATCATCATCGGCTCCGGCCCCGGCGGCTATGTGACGGCGATCCGCGCCGCCCAGCTCGGCTTCAAGGTCGGTATGGTCGAGCGCGACTATCTCGGCGGCATCTGCCTCAACTGGGGCTGCATCCCCACCAAGGCGCTCTTACGCTCGGCCGAGATCTTCCACTACATGCAGCACGCCAAGGATTATGGGCTGAAGGCCGACAATGTCGGCTTCGACCCGGGCGCCGTGGTGAAGCGCTCGCGCGGCGTGTCGAAGCGGCTCTCCGACGGCGTCGGCTTCCTGATGCGAAAGAACAAAGTCTCGATCATCTGGGGCGAGGCCACGATCGACGCGCCCGGCAAGCTGACCGTGAAGGCGAGCAAGAGCGAAGCGCCGAAGGGCGCGCTTGGGCCGGGCAGCTATCAGGCCAAGCACATCATCGTGGCGACCGGCGCGCGGCCGCGTGTGCTCCCCGGCATCGAGCCGGACAAGAAGCTGGTGTGGACCTATTTCGAGGCGATGGTGCCGGACAAAATGCCGAAGTCGCTGCTCGTGATCGGCTCCGGCGCGATCGGGATCGAATTTGCATCGTTCTATCGCACGCTCGGCGCCGACGTGACGGTGGTCGAAGTGCTGCCGCAGGTGCTGCCAGTCGAGGACGCTGAGATCGCGGCCTTCGCGCGCAAAGCGTTCGAGAAGCAGGGCATCAAGATCCTGACCGCCACGAAGGTGACCAAGCTCGACAAGAAGGGCGACAGCGTCACCGCGACCATCGACGACGGCAAGGGCGCCAAACAGATGACCGTCGACCGCGTCATCGCGGCGGTCGGCGTCGTCGGCAACATCGAGAACCTCGGACTCGAGAAGCTCGGCGTGAAGACCGACCGCGGCACGATCGTGATCGACGGCTACGGCAAGACCAACGTGCCCGGCATCTACGCCATCGGCGACGTCGCGGGCCCGCCGATGCTTGCGCACAAGGCCGAGCACGAGGGCGTCATCTGCGTCGAGGCGATCAAGGGGCTGAAAGTCCACCCGATGGACAAGAATCTGATCCCGGGCTGCACCTATTGCGCGCCGCAGATCGCCTCCGTCGGCCTCACCGAGGCCAAAGCGAAGGAGCAAAAGCGCGAGATCCGCGTCGGACGCTTCCCGTTCCTCGGCAACGGCAAGGCGATCGCGCTTGGCGAGGACCAGGGCCTGGTGAAAGTGATCTTCGACAAGAAGACCGGCGCTCTTCTCGGCGCGCACATGGTCGGCGCGGAGGTGACCGAGCTGATCCAGGGCTACGTGGTGGCGATGAATCTCGAGACCACCGAGGAAGAGCTGATGCACACCATCTTCCCGCATCCGACGCTGTCGGAGATGATGAAGGAAGCGGTGCTCGACGCGTACGGCCGTGTGCTCAACATGTAGCGGTCGGCGCGCATGCCAGCTCCGCGCCGCGCCGTCATTCGCGCAAGCGCTATGCGCCGCCGGCGCAGCAGAGCGAGCACTATGTAGATCGCAGCGCGCAGCTTGAGAGAGAGGCCGCCAATGAGGGCGGCCTCTGATGCGCGAAGGCTACTTCTTGTCCCAGCCCGATTCCTTGTCGCAGGCCGCCATGGCGGTTTTGCCGGGAGGAGTTCTTTCCCAGGCCGTGACCGACAACGTTTCGTTGTCGTCCATCTTGTTGTTCATGCAGGTGCAGTACTTGGCGATGATGTCGACGCTGACGTTCCTCGCACCGGCGTTATCGCTGACGCATTTTGCGACCCACTTCGCATCGTCCGGTCCAGCGAGCGTCGGGCTCGCGGAGGCAACACAAGCAAGCATTGCCAGTGATCCCAAAAGCAGTCGATCTAGCTTCATGAAAGGCTCCCCGTTGGTGAGAGATGGATGCTGCACGCGACAACGTCCAAACGCAAATGGCAGCACGTGGCTCGCTGCCTGCGTGCATCGATGCTATCACTCACGCGGCATGGGCGGGAGGCGGTGACAACGTCACATACGATCGATCGTCACCGGGAAGCTCGATACGGCTGGTTTCGGCGCCGCCGGTAGCGGCCCCGCGGCCTCGCGCGAGCCGCGGCATTGGCGCGCCCTAGGGGACTCGAACCCCTGTTACCGCCGTGAAAGGGCGGTGTCCTAGGCCACTAGACGAAGGGCGCTGACGCGGGAACCCGCGCAGAAAGCGCGGCGAGGTATAAAGAGCTTGGCGGCGAGGGGCAAGCCAGCGGCGCGCTCACCAATTCCCGGTGTTCTTCATCGAAGCCCACGGCTCGGCCGGCGGGAGCGGCTTGCCCTTCTGCAGAAGCTCGATCGATTGCTTGTCGGGCGAGCGCACGAACGCCATGTTGCCGTCGCGTGGCGGGCGGTTGATGGTGACGCCGCCCTTCATGAGCTTGTCGCAGGTCGCGTAGATGTCGTCGACCTCGAAGGCGAGGTGACCGAAGTAACGCGCCTCGCCGTAGTCCTCGGTGTCCCAATTGTAGGTCAGCTCCAGCATCGGCTGGTCGCGGCCGGTCTTCTCCATGCTGGCCTTGACCACCGCCTCGTCGTCCGGCGCGTAGAGGAACACGAGCGTGTACTTGTTCTTCTCGTCGACGCGGCGGCGCGCTTCCTTCATGCCGAGCAGGTCCACGTAGAAATGGAGCGCGTCGTCGAGATTGCGTACGCGCAGCATGGTGTGCAGATATTTCATGAGCGGACCTCTTTGTTGCCTGCGCCGGTCCAGAAAGGCCGGCCGTTTTCCGACGCCGGACATACCATGATCGCGCCCGATGTGACGACCGCCGTATCCCGCCTGCGTGACCTGATCGACGCCTCCGGCACGATCGTGCCGTTCACTGGCGCAGGCATCTCGACCGAATGCGGCATCCCGGATTTCCGATCGCCCGGTGGCATCTGGACCAGGATGCGGCCGATCGACTTCTCGGACTTCATCGCCAGTCAGGAGGCGCGCGACGAATCCTGGCGCCGGCGCTTTGCCATGGAGGACCACTTCGCGGCTGCGAAGCCGGGGCGCGGACACCGCGCGCTGGCGTCACTCTA
>JAXDNZ010000417.1:0-2527 GCA_034669185.1 Hyphomicrobiales bacterium | reverse complement strand
TTGGGGCATGCCGAATGCCGCGCCGCGCGCTATATTCGGACCATGAGCGAAGCTTTGGACATGGCGACCGTTGCGGCGCTGATCGGCGATCCGGCGCGCGCGAACATGCTGTGCGCACTGCTGGACGGCCGCGCGCTGACCGCGGGCGAACTCGCCTACGCGGCGCACGTGTCGCCGCAGACCGCAAGCGGCCATCTCGGCAAGCTGTCATCCGCACGGCTGGTCGAGGTCGCGCAGCAGGGCCGCCACCGCTACTACCGGCTCGGCGGCACGCACGTCGCCGCGATGCTGGAAAGCATTTCGAGCGTCGCCGCCATCGCACCGCCGCGCATGCGCCCGCCGCGCATCGATGACGACATGCGCAACGCCCGCATGTGCTACGACCATCTCGCCGGGCGGCTCGGCGTCACGATCGCCGACGCGCTGCGCCAGAACCATCATGTCGAGTTCGCCGACGACGGCGGCGTGGTGACGCCGTCAGGCGAGGTGTTGTTCGCGACGCTCGGAATCAATCTCTCTGTGGCGCGATCGAGCCGCCGCGTGTTCTGCCGGCCCTGCATCGACTGGAGCGAGCGCCGCCCGCATCTGGCGGGCTCGCTCGGCGCCGAGATTGCGCGTCGCCTGATGGAGCAGCGCTGGATCGCGCGCAAGCGCGACAGCCGCGCGCTGACCATCACGCCGATGGGCTGGAGCGCGATCGAACGCGCCTTTGATTGTTCGCTGCACGATCACGCCGAGCCTGCGCATCACGCGCTGCGCGTAGCGGCCGCCGGGTGACTCACAGCGCCGCGATCACGCGTTCGGCAATCTCCTCCGGCGCCGCGTCGACCGACACCGTGATAGGGCGCTCGTCCGCGCGCGGCTCCTCGAGCGCGCCGAACTGGCTTTGCAGCAATCCAGGCGGCATGAAGTGGCCCGTGCGCGCTCTCAGCCGTGCTTCGATCAGGTCGAAATCGCCCTTGAGATAGACGAGCCGAACGTCGGCGCTTTGCTTGTCGGTGACGACGTCGCGATAGGCGCGCTTCAGCGCCGAGCACGTGACGACGCCGGTTTCACCCTTGACGCGCCGCCCCGCGATCCACGCCGCGATGGCGCTCAGCCACGGCCAGCGATCGTCATCGGTCAGCGGCTCGCCGCGGCTCATCTTTTCGATATTCGCCCGCGGGTGAAAGCTGTCGGCATCGCGAAACTCGCAGCGCAACCGCGCCGCGATCAATCCGCCGACCGTTGACTTGCCGGCGCCGGACACGCCCATCACCACGACGGCGGCCATGCGCGGGTGCGCCATCAGGCGGTCTTTTGCTTGCGCATGATCTTGTTCGAAAACCGGTGCCCACTTTTCGGGATCATGCGCGCGGCTCCTGATGACCGCCGAAGCCCTTGCGCATCGCCGAGAGAATTTTTTCCGCGAAGGTGTGCTCCTGGCGCGAGCGGAAACGCGCGTAGAGCGCGGCCGAGAGCACGTCCGCCGGCACCGCCTCCTCGATCGCCGCCATCACGGTCCAGCGGCCTTCGCCGGAATCCGCCACGTGGCCCGAATAGGACGCGAGGTCGCCCTCCTCGGCCAGCGCGGCCGCCGTGAGATCGAGGAGCCACGAGGTGATGACGCTGCCGCGCCGCCACACCTCGGCGATGTCGGCCATGTCCAGGTCGAGCCGGTGCTCGGCGGGCAGGCGTTCATCGCCTGCGTGCCGCAGGATGTCGAAGCCTTCGGCCATCGCCTGCATCATTCCGTATTCGATGCCGTTGTGGATCATCTTGACGAAATGCCCCGCGCCGCTCGGTCCCGCGTGCAGGTAGCCGAGCGCGACGCGCGGATCGCGGCCCTCGCGATGCGGCGTGACGGCGATGTCGCCCGCGCCCGGCGCGAGCGCGAGGAAAACCGGATCGACCCGCTCGACGATCTCCTTCTCGCCGCCGATCATCAGGCAATAGCCGCGCTCGAGCCCCCACACGCCACCGCTGGTGCCGACGTCGAGGTAGTGGATGCCGCGCTCCTTGAGGCGTGCGGCGCGCGCGATGTCGTCCTTCCAGAACGTATTGCCGCCGTCGATGATCGTGTCGTCCTTGGCGAGCAGTCCGGAGAGCTCCGTTATCGCTCTCTCCGTCACCTCGCCTGCCGGGAGCATCAGCCAGACTGTGCGCGGCGGCGTCAGCCGCTTTACCAGATCCTGCAGCGCGGCCGACGAGGTCGCGCCCTCGCGCCCAAGCGCAAGGCTAGCGTCGAGATTGGCGTCGAACACCACGCAACTGTGCCCGGCGCGCATCAGGCGGCGCGCGATGTTGCCGCCCATCCGCCCCAGTCCAACGATTCCGATCTGCATCGGATGCTCCGTCACTGTCCCAGCGCCGTGTAGTCGACGAGCCACCTTTTGTATTTCTCGGCGGCGAGCATCTTCTTGCCGATGACACCATGCAGGTCCTCGTTCCACGCCGCATAGCGCGCGATGAACGCATCAGTCGCCGCCTTGTCGCCTTGATATTGCAGCTCCAGCACCTGCCGCAACAGTGCGGCGGTCACCTGATG
>JAXDNZ010000416.1:0-2554 GCA_034669185.1 Hyphomicrobiales bacterium | reverse complement strand
CCCTTGATCAGCGCATCGACCTTGTCGACCGGCAGCTTGAAGCGTGTCTCGATCGCGCCGAGCGCCGCGGCACGTTCGGGACCGAGCTGATCGAAGCCGATGCGCCCGACATAGATTTTCAGGTCGTTGCAATTGCGCGGTCCGCCGCCGAGCTTCAGGAACGTCGCGGGCGGTAACCCGCAGCGCCAGCGCACCAGCGCGCCGCGCCAGTTCTCCATCGTCGCCTGGAACGCCGTGTAGCTCGAGCGCACGCTGGCATAGAGCGCCGCGCCGGTGACCGCGTTGACCAGATCGGTTCCGCTCGGGCCTTCGAGCTGGCGGCCCCAGTCGCCCTGCGGACCCTGCCCGGCGTCGACGATGAGAAACAGCACGCGGCGCAGCTTCGCGGCCTGCTGCTGCGTCAGCGGACCGTACGGCACCTCGGAGGACTCGCGCCCGATGGTGAATCCCGAGAGGCCGAAATTGTCGACCAGCCCGCCGTCGAGCAGCTTGATGTAGCGCACCGTGCCGTCACGGTAGCGCCCGACGCCTTGCGCGTAGGCGCGCAGCAGCGGCGGTGCGTTCGGATTGTTGCGCGCCTTCTCGATCCAGTCCGGCAGCGGCGGATTGCAGCTGTCCGGATAGGCCTCGAGCACGACCGGCGAGAACACCAGCGGCACCGCGGCCGAGGCCGCGACCGCGCTCGCGATCGGATAATTGGCGAGATCGCTGCAGATCGCGCTGAACGCGGTCTTGCCGAACACGAACGGCGTGCCGTTATAGATGTCGGTCGCGTTGATCCAGATTCGCGGCCGGCGGTCGGTGAGGAGCTGCGCGAAGGTCGCGCCTTCGAACAGGTTGTCGTCGAGCCAGGTGCGGAAGCGCGTGTCCTCGTTGATGCCGCCCGAGATCGCGCGCGAGATGTTGCCAAGGCTGACCGCGGTGTTGAGCGATTCCTCGGCGTCGCGGATCAGGAAGCGCTCGCGGAAGTCGTCGAGCATCGCGCGGCGCTTCAATCCGAAATACGCGGCCGGCACCGCTCCGCCAGAGACGCCGGTGACGAAATCGATGTGATCGATCAGCGCGACGCGCTTGCCGCGCACGCTGATGTCGGCGCGCGCCAGCTCCTTCAGCGCGCCGAACGAGAACGCCGCCGCCCGCATGCCGCCGCCCGAGAAGGCGAGCCCGACCATGAGTTCGTCGGTCGACCCCGGCGTCTCGCGCAGCAGCGCGCTGCCGAGCCCCGCATGGACGTCGGACACCGGCTGGTTGAGCGGAAGGTTCGTGACATGGCCGCAGGCCGCGACGAACATCGCGGCCGCGACGGCCAGAACACGATGACGGATGGTCACTTGGCTTATTCCCCGCGGCCCCGCCCGGGCGCCCGGCAGCATGTCTGGGCAAGGTTTGAGGCAAGTTAACGGCGGGGCAGGTCGGTTGTGATCGCCCGGCCGGCGGCACCGATCCTTCGGTCATTTGACTTGCCCGGCGCACTGCCGGACCTTGCCGGGAAAATGGGGCCGGGGAACGATCCGTCGCGCGGGCCAGCGCTGCGAGGACGATCCCCGTCGGAGGGGTCATGGGGAACGCCGCATCGAGCGTCTATTTCGGCCTCTCGCCCATGTGGGTGTCGACGGTCATTCTGCTGATCACCTACGCCATCATCATGTCGGAGAAGATCAATCGCGCGATCATCGCGCTGCTCGGTGCGTGCGTGATGATCCTGGTCGGCGTCTTTTCCCAGGAAGAGGCGATCAAGGGCATCGACTGGAACACGATCGGCCTGTTGACCGGCATGATGATCCTGGTGTCGATCTCGCGCCGCTCGGGCATGTTCGAATACATCGCGATCTGGTCGGCACAGGCCGCCAAGGCCCACCCGGCCGGCATCCTGTTCCTGCTGCAGATCACGACGGCCGTGCTCTCGGCTTTCCTCGACAACGTGACGACCGTGCTGCTGATCGTGCCGGTGACGCTTGCGATCGTGAAGCAGCTCGAAGTGCCGGCCTATCCGTATCTGTTCGCCGAGATCTTCGCCTCCAATATCGGCGGCACCGCCACGCTGATCGGCGATCCGCCCAACATCCTGATCGGCACGCAGGTTGGGCTTTCGTTCAACGACTTCGTGATCCATCTCACGCCGGTGATCGTCGTCGTCATGGTCGTGCAGGCCATCATGATCCATCTCGTCTGGGGCAAGGATCTGAAAACGACGCCCGAGCGCGAGGCGCGGGTGATGGCGATGAACGCCACGGCGGCGATCAAGGACTGGCTGCTGCTCAAGCAGTCGCTGGCCGTCATCGGCGTTGTAATGATCGCCTTCGTCCTGGCGCGGCCGTTGCACCTCGAACCCGCCACCATCGCGATGTTCGGTGCGGCAGTGCTGATGCTGCTCGACAACTGGGCGCACCACACCGAGAAGGCCGCGCACAACATCCATCAGACCTTCGGCGACGTCGAATGGATCACCATCTTCTTCTTCATCGGCCTGTTCATGGTGGTGCATGGAGTCGAGCACGGCGGCCTGCTCAAGCTCCTCGCCGACAAGCTGGTGGCGGCGACCGGCGGCAACATG
>JAXDNZ010000415.1:0-5059 GCA_034669185.1 Hyphomicrobiales bacterium | reverse complement strand
TCGGCGAACAGGCCCTTGCCGAGGCCGGTGCGCTTGATGGTCTTCAGGTAGTTCTTCGGGATGATCATGTCGGTGTCGACATTGATCATGTGCAGCGGCGCCGCGACGCCTTCCAGCCGGTCGAACTTGTCCATGGCAGACCCCGATCTGGCGGTGTCATCGCTCGTCAGGCCGCGCCGGTCAAGAGTTCGGCCTCCGTCCAGTTGCAGGCGAGATATGTCATTCCGCATCGGCGGACGCCTCGATCGCCTCCATGTCGGCGTCCGACATGCCGAAATGGTGGCCGATCTCGTGCACCAGCACGTGGGTGACGATGGCGCCGAGCGTATCGTCGTGCTCGGCCCAGTAGTCGAGGATCGGGCGGCGGTAGAGCCAGATCATGTTCGGCTTGTGGGTTGGCGCTCTCTCCGAGCGGAAAGGCAGGCCCACGCCCTGAAACAGGCCGAGCAGGTCGAACTCGGTCTTGGCGCCCATGTGGTCGAGCACCTCGTCGGTCGGGAAATCGTCGACCCTGATCACGAGATCGGCGCACAGCTCGCGGAAGGTCTGCGGCAGGCGGCGGAACGCCTCGATCGCCATCACCTCGAACTCGGCGAGCGACGGCGCCTTGAGCGGCCGCCACGGCAACGGATCGTCGGGGCGAGCGGTCATCGATGCTCAGCGGGCGAAATACGTGACATAGAGATAGATCGCGAGCGCCACGAAGGCGATGAGGCTCAAGCCCCGTCCGATGCGACGGCCCCACAGCTCGACCGGATCGTTCGCGGCCTCCTTCGCGGCGAAATGATCGGTGGCGCGCCGCGCCGCGCGCGTCAGCGCGGAGGAGCCGATGTCGTCGCGCTCGCGCAGTTGATCGAGCGTGCGCAGCGCCTCGCGCCGCTCTGTTTCGTGGCGCTCGTGCCGCGATGCTCCGTTGGTCATGGACGAAACATAGGCGGTTGACGCCGCGCGCGCGATAGTCGAGCGTAACGATGGTCCTTGTAGGAGCGTGCGATGGATCGGGTTCTGCTCGCCGGGGCGATGTTCGTCATGCTGGCCGTGGCGCCGGCCGCGGCTGCGCCGCTGACCAACGCGACGGCGGCGTCATCCGAGCTCTCGGCCCAGAGCCGGCCGCGCCTGCGCGTCTACCCCGGGCGTCTTCTTTATCGCGAGTGCAGTTTCCGGTTGGTGCAGGAGTGGCGCCCGAACGGTATTTACGTCGTCCCGCGCCAGCGCTGCTGGTGGGTGCGCGGCTGACCGGCCGCCCCGCAGCCCGGCAACAATTTCGGTTCTCCAGCGTTATGCCGCAGGGAGCGGCGATGGAGGAGAACCATGTCCAAGTACCTCTCGGGCGTCGCAGCGCTTGCGCTTCTGGGCGCGGCGACCTTCGCGCTGCCGGCAACCGCCGCCGAACGGCAGGCCGGCGTTACTGCACCGCATCAATCAACGGAGTTGAGTTCGCAGCGCCGCCACTATCGCCACGGACGCGTGTATGCGCGCCATTGGCGCGGTGGCCCGCGTTACTACGCCGGTCCGCGGTACTGGGGCCCGGGTCCGGTCTACGGGTTCTACGATGATTATCCGTACTACCCGTACGGCTATTACCGGCCGGGACCCTTGCTGTCGTTCGGTGTCGGGCCGTTCGGCTTCTGGTTCTGACGCGCCACGGCAGTCGTGACTTCAGGGCGCCATCCGGCGCCCTGTTTCATTTCCACTCTCTGACGTCGACGAACCGGCCGGCGATGGCCGCGGCCGCCGCCATCGCGGGCGACACCAGATGGGTGCGGCCCTTGTAGCCCTGCCGCCCTTCGAAATTGCGGTTCGAGGTCGAGGCGCAGCGCTCGCCGGGCGCGAGCTTGTCCGGATTCATCGCAAGGCACATCGAGCAGCCCGGCTCGCGCCAGTCGAAGCCCGCCGCCTTGAAGATCTTGTCGAGCCCTTCGGCCTCGGCCTGTTCCTTCACGATGCCCGAGCCCGGCACGATCATCGCGTAGACGTTCGCATTGACCTTGTGGCCGGCCGCGATGCGCGCGACGTCGCGCAGGTCCTCGATCCGCCCGTTGGTGCATGAGCCGATGAACACGCGGTCGAGCTTGATGTCGGTGATCTTCTCGCCGCCCTTGAAGTCCATGTAGGCGAGCGCGCGGGTGAGCGCCTCGCGCTGATGCTCGTCGGTCTCCTCGAGCGTCGGCACGCGGCCGGTGATCGAGGCGACCTGGCCCGGATTGGTGCCCCAGGTGACGATCGGGGGAAGCTTGGCGGCATCGAGCCTGATCTCGTGATCGAACGCCGCGTCGTCGTCGGAGCGCAGCGTGTCCCAATAGCGCATCGCCATTTCCCAGTTGCCGGCTTTCGGCGCCTTGGGACGGCCCTTCAGGTACTCGAACGTCTTCTCGTCCGGCGCCACCATGCCGGCGCGCGCGCCGCCCTCGATCGACATGTTGCAGACCGTCATGCGGCCTTCCATGGAGAGCGACCGGATCGCCTCGCCGGCATATTCGATGACATGGCCGGTGCCGCCCGCCATGCCGATCTCGCCGATGATCGCCAGGATGATGTCTTTCGCGGTCACGCCGGGCGGCAGCTTGCCGTCGACGGTCGCGCGCATGTTCTTTGATTTCTTCTGGATCAGCGTCTGCGTCGCGAGCACATGCTCGACCTCGGAGGTGCCGATGCCGTGTGCGAGCGCGCCGAACGCGCCGTGCGTCGCGGTGTGGCTGTCGCCGCACACGATCGTGGTGCCGGGCAGCGTGAAGCCCTGCTCCGGCCCGATGATGTGCACGATGCCCTGGCGGCGGTCGAACTCGTTGAAATATTCGATGCCGAAATCCTTGGCATTCTGCGCCATCACGGCGATCTGCTCGGTGCTCTCCGGATCGGGATTGGGCAGGTTGCGATCCGACGTCGGGATGTTGTGATCGACGACCGCGAGCGTCTTCTGTGGCGCGCGCACCTTGCGGCCCGCCGTGCGCAGGCCCTCGAAGGCCTGCGGGCTCGTCACCTCATGCACGAGGTGGCGGTCGATATAGATGAGGCACGTCCCGTCCGGCTGCTGGTCGACCACGTGGTCGTCCCAGATCTTGTCGTAGAGGGTGCGGGGCTTTGCCATGGTTGACGCGGGACTGTTGAATTCCGGGCTCGGCCGCAGAGGTTACTTCGCCTTCGCGGCCGCCTCGGTGTGGTCCTGCTTCTCGGTGATGCGGGCCTTCTTGCCGCGCAGTCCGCGCAGGTAATAGAGCTTGGCGCGGCGGACCTTGCCGCGGCGCACGACCTTGATCGAGTCGATCATCGGCGAATAGAGCGGGAACACGCGCTCGACGCCCTCGCCATACGAAATCTTGCGCACCGTGAAGCTCTCGTTGATCCCGCCGCCGGAGCGGGCGAGGCACACGCCCTCATAGGCCTGCACGCGGCTGCGCTCGCCCTCGACCACCTTGACGTTGACGATCACCGTGTCCCCCGGCGCGAAATCCGGGATCTCCTTGTTGGCGGTGAGCTTTTCGATCTGCTCCTGCTCGATCTGCTTCAACAGGTTCATGGCAATGTCTCCGGCGCGGCGCCGCGCGCAGGCGCGCTCAGGCGGACGGGGTCAATGGGATTGGCGCCGCCTATACGACATGGCGGGAGCCTTGTCATGCATTTTTCGACGCCGCCCGGCTGGCCCAAGCGTCCGAGATCGCCTTATGATCGGCCCACAAGCATGGGGGTCTTGAGATGGTTACGCGTCTGATTTCGTTCGCGATTGCGACCGCAGCGCTGCTGTTTACCACCACCGGCAGCCGGGCCGAATTCAAGGTCTGCAACAAGTCGAACGAGCGGCTGAGCGTGTCGGTCGGCTACAAGCATTCCGAGTTCGGCTGGACCTCGGAAGGATGGTGGCGCATCGCGCTCGGCGAGTGCACAACGATCATCAGGGGCGACCTCAACAATCGCTACTACTACGTCTACGCGACCGGTCATAAGGGCGGCACGTGGTCTGGGCCGAAGTCCCAGGAGGGCGGCTTCTTCTGCATCACCAAGGAAAAATACACTTTTCACAACCGCGAATATCAGCGTGGCGACGAGATCAATTGCGAGCGCCGCAGCCTCCAGACCAAGAAATTCAGCTCCGTGGACACCCAGGACTCGGTGGACTTCACCTATAACCTGACGGAGTAGCCTTTGAGGCTTTGGGCCATGATCTTTTCCGAAGACCGGTGCCCACCCCTGATCGAGTCCGGGGCAGGCATTTTCGGGATCATCTCCTAGCGGCGCTGGGGTGCGCGATAGCGCGCCCACAGGTCCGGCCGCCGCTCGCGCGTCAGCCGCTCGGCTTCGGCACGGCGCCAGGCGGCGATCTTGCCGTGGTCGCCCGACAGCAGCACGTCCGGGATCGCACGGTCCTCCCAGACCTGCGGCCGGGTGTAGTGGGGATATTCGAGCAGGCCTTCGGCGAAGCTCTCCTCCGCGCCCGACGCATCCTTGCCCATGACGCCGGGCAGGAGGCGGACGCAGGCGTCGAGCAACGCGAGCGCCGCGACTTCGCCGCCCGAGAGCACGAAATCGCCGAGCGATATTTCGGTGAGGCCGCGTCCTTCGATCACCCGCTCATCGATCCCCTCGAACCGCCCGCACACCACGATCGCGCCCGGCCCCGCGGCGAGTTCGGCCACGCGCGCCTGCGTCAGCGGCACGCCGCGCGGGCTCATCAACAGGCGCGGACGCGCGTCGTTCCCGGCCGCGTCGATCGCGCGCGCGACCACGTCGGCCTTGAGCACCATGCCGGGGCCGCCCCCGGCCGGCGTGTCGTCGGCGGTGCGATGCCGGTCGAGCGCGTGCGCCCGGATATCGACCGCATCGAGCGCCCAAAGCTTTTTCTCGAGCGCCTTGCCGGCAAGGCTTGCCGCCAGCGGGCCCGGAAACATCTCGGGAAACAAAGTGAGGACGGTCGCGTGCCACATGGCGCTATTGGCCCTCTGCCGGAGGCTCGACCACGACTCGTCCGGCTTCGAGATCCACCGACGGCACCACGGCCTCGGTGAACGGCAGCATCACGGTCGGGCCGCCGGCCGCGGGCTCGATCTCGAGCAAATCGCCGGCC
>JAXDNZ010000414.1:0-4274 GCA_034669185.1 Hyphomicrobiales bacterium | reverse complement strand
AGCGCACGCGGGATGCGCTCAACCAGGCTCTTGCCCGTCTTCAACGCGCATTGCGGACGCAGCCATTCGATGCCGCGGAGCTTCACGCCGCATTGACCGATATACGAACCGCGCGGCCGGTGTATGAGCAGGTGATGGCTGACATCTACCTCACCGCCGCCACCGCGATGTCGCAGGAAGGCCGGGCCAAACTTGCCGACTGGCCGCCGCCGCGTCCGGCGGCGAACGTGCGCTGATGACCTGAAGGTAGCGTTGAACGCGATGAGCCCGGTACGGCAGGTCACGATGGGGAGTGCGGCGCGCTTTGGCCGCCTCGCGCTCGTGCTGACGTTCGCTCCGCTGCTCTCGGGCTGCCTGCTGACGGGCGAAAAAGCGGCCGCGCCGGTGGTCGAGGTGCCGCCGGTCTATCGCGCGGCCGGAAAGACGCGCGCGGCGCTGCCGGCGCCCGATTGGTGGCGCGGCTTTCGGTCGCGCGAGCTGACCGGGCTGGTGGAGCGCGCCCATCTCGCCAACCTCGATATTGCGGCGGCGGTCGCGCGGATCGAACAGGCCGATGCGACGACACGCATTGCCGGCGCGCCGCTCCTGCCGTTGCTCACGTTCGACGGTTCGGCCACGCGCTCCGGCACCGGCACGACCGGCAGCAGCAACACGTTCCGCGCCGTTCTCAACGCCAGCTACGAGCTCGACTTCTGGGGCAAGAACCGCGCCGCGCTGCGCGCCGCCGAGTTCGCGTCCGTGGCGAGCCGCTTCGACCGCGAGGTGATCGTCCTCTCGACGGTCGCGACCGTCATCAACACGTATTTCCAGATATTGGCCGCGCAGGATCGGCTGCGCATCGCCAACGACAACGTCCGTGCCGCGACGCGCATTCTCGGCGTATATCAGGAGCGGATCGCGGTCGGCACCGCCACCGGTCTCGACATCGCCCAGCAGCAGTCCTTGCTGGCGCAGCAGCGCGCCGCCATCCCGCCGCTCGATCAGCAACTGCGCCAGAACATCGCGACGCTCGCGGTGCTGCTCGGCGAGCCACCCGCACGCGTGACCGTGCGCGGCGGCAGCCTGAACAGCATCAATCCGCAGCGTGTGTCGCCCGGCCTGCCGTCCGACCTGCTGCTGCAGCGGCCCGACATTCGCGAGGCCGAGGCGCAGCTCGCGGCCGCCGACGCCAACGTCGCGAGCGCGCGCGCCGCGCTGTTCCCGAGCATCTCGCTGACCGGCCAGGGGGGCTTTGTCAGCAGCGCGCTCAACACGCTGTTCCTGCCGCAGTCGGCGATCTATTCGGTCGCCGGAAGCCTGACCCAGCCGATCTTCGACGGCTTCCGGCTCCTGAGCCAGCTCGATTTCCAGAAAGCGCGCCGCACCGAGCTGCTCGAGCTCTACCGCAAGTCCATCCTCTCCGGCTTCGCCGACGTCGAACGCGCGCTGATCGCGATCCGCGATCTGGCCGAACAGGAGCGGCTGCAGGCCGAGGCCGTGGTGGCGGCGCGCCGCGCCTATGAGCTGTCCGAGACACAGCTGCGCGCCGGCACCATCGACATCACCACCGTCCTCAACACGCAGCGCACGCTCTTCACCGAGCAGGATCAACTCGTCGTGGTACGCCTCACGCGCATGCAGGCGATCGTGAGCCTGTTCCAGGCGCTCGGCGGCGGCTGGGTGATCCCCGAAGAGATCGCGGCGGAAGGCGGACGGCGGCGTCACATCCGTGCAATCGAGGGGGAGCGAAAGTGAAAGGCGACCTTCGATGAACCTTCGTCGTATCCTGCCGATCGCCGTCGGCACCGCGGTCGTGATCGCGGTCGGCGCCTATGTGGTCCTGGGCGAGCAGGCCAAGCAGGAACAGAAGTCGCGCCGGGCGCGTCAATTCCAGGATCAGGCCGCGCCGGTGCTGGTCGCAGCCGCGACCACCGCCGACGTGCCGGTCTATCTCGACGCGGTCGGCACCACCAAGGCGCTGAACACCGTCACGGTGCGGGCGCAGGTCGGCGGGCAGATCGTGAAGATCGCGTTCCGCGAGGGCCAGGACGTGAAGCGCGGTGACGTGCTCGCCGAGATCGATCCGCGCACGTACCAGGCCCAGCTCGATCAAGCGGTCGCCAAGAAGGCGCAGGACGAGGCGACGCTTGCCAACGCGCGCATCGATCTCGATCGATACACCAGGCTGGCCGCGTCGAATTCCGGATCGAAGCAGCAAGCCGACACGCAAAAGGCGACGGTGGCGCAGCTCCAGGCACAGGTCCAGTCCGACCAGGCGGCGATCGACAACGCGCAAACCATGCTGAGCTATACCAAGATCACCGCGCCGGCCGACGGCCGCACCGGCATCCGCCTGATCGACGAGGGCAATCTCGTCCAGGCCGGCGACACGGCCGGCATCGTGGTGGTCACGCAGCTCAGGCCGATCGCGGTGCTGTTCAATCTGCCGCAGCAGCAATTTCAACAGGTCACCAAGGCGTTCGCGGGCGGCCCCGTGACCGTCGAGGCGGTCGGCGGCGACGGCCGCACCATCGTCGATCGCGGCACGCTGTCGGTGATCGACAACCAGATGGATCAGACGACCGGCACGATCCGCATGAAAGCCGAGTTTCCCAATGCCGAGCTGCAGCTCTGGCCGGGACAATTCGTCAACATCCGCCTGCTCGTCCAGACGCTGAAGCAGGTCGTGACCGTGCCGACCGCATCGGTGCAACGCGGCCCGCAAGGAACGTTCACGTTCGTGGTCGGCGCCGACAGCACGGTCGCGGTGCGCCCCGTCACCGTCGCGCAACAGGATGACGCGCGCGCCGTCATCGTCAACGGCCTGAACACGGACGAGCGCGTGGTCACGACCGGGTTCACGCGGCTCTCCGCCGGGACCAAGGTCGCGGTGCAGTCGAGCGAAGCTTCGGCGCAGCCGAACGCGGCGCCGGCCGACCAGCCCCAGGCGGCACCGCCGGAGGGAAAACGCAAGCGCGAGCGGAGCACCGACAATCCAGACGGCAAGCGCCGCCGCTCGGAGAACGCGCCGGACGCCAAGAAATGAACGTCTCGGCGCCCTTCATCCACCGTCCGATCGCGACGTCGCTGCTCGGCGTCGCGGTGCTGTTCGGCGGCATACTGGGTTATTGGTGGCTGCCCGTCTCGGCGCTGCCGCAGGTCGACTTCCCGACCATTCAGGTGACCACGCAGCTTCCGGGCGCCTCTCCCGACACGATGGTGTCACTGGTGACGGCGCCGCTCGAGCGCCAGTTCGGGCAGATCCCGGCACTCTCGGTGATGACGTCGTCGAGCTCCTACGGCATCAGCCAGATCACGCTGCAGTTCGACCTCAACCGCGAGATCGATGCGGCCGCGCAGGACGTGCAGGCCGCGATCAATGCGGCCGGTTCCGCGCTGCCGCGCAACCTTCCCTATCCGCCGGTCTATTCCAAGGTAAACCCGGCCGACACGCCGATCATCACGCTGGCGCTGACATCGGAGACCGTCTCGCTGCGCGCGCTGAGCGATCTCGCCGACACGATGCTGGCGCAGCGGCTGAGCGAGATAACCGGTGTCGGCAACGTCTCGACGCAGGGCGGCATCAAGCCGGCGGTGCGCATCCAGGCCGACCTGTCGAGGCTGGCCGCCTATGGGCTCGGGCTCGAGGACATCCGGCTCGCGATCGTGAACGCCAACGTGGCGGGTCCGAAGGGCGCGTTCGACGGCGCCTCGCAGAGTTATACCATCGCCGCGAACGATCAGCTCTCCGCGGCCGAAGCCTATCGCACGCTCGTGATCGCCTACCGCAACGGCGCGCCGGTGATCCTGCGCGACATCGCCGAGGTGGTCGACGGCCTGGAGAACTCCAAGGTCTCGGGCTGGCACAACGGCACGCCGGCCATCGTCATCGATATCCGCCGCCAGCCCGGCGCCAACGTCGTGCAGACGGTGAAGAACATCCGCGCCGAGCTGCCGCGGCTGCGCCGCATCATGCCGGTCGGCGCCAAGCTCACCATCGTGCACGACCGCACCGACACGATCCGCGCCTCGATCCGCGACGTGCAGTTCACGCTCGCGCTCGCGGTCGGCCTCGTGGTGCTGGTGGTGTTCATTTTCCTGCGCACGGTCCGCGCCACCATCATCGCGGGCGTGGCGCTGCCGCTTTCGCTCATCGCCACCTTCCTGGTGATGTGGTTCTGCGGCTTCTCGCTCGACAACCTGTCGCTGATGGCGCTCACGATCGGGACCGGCTTCGTGGTCGACGACGCGATCGTGATGATCGAGAACGTCGTGCGCCACATGGAGGAAGGCGA
>JAXDNZ010000413.1:0-3899 GCA_034669185.1 Hyphomicrobiales bacterium | reverse complement strand
GCCCGATGATCAGCGCGATCGTGGTCATGACCTCGAAATAGATCAGCGCCTTGATGCCGACGCGGCCGATTTCTTCATGTCGCTCATGCTGGCGATGCCGTGCACGACGGTGCAGAAGATGATCGGCGCAATGATCATCTTGATCATCTTGATGAAGGCATCGCCCAGCGGCTTCATCTGCTCGCCGAGCTGCGGATAGAAATGCCCGAGCGCGATGCCGATCGCGATCGCTGTCAGCACCTGCACATAGAGACTGTGATAGATCGACTTGTGGGTTGCGCTTGCCGCCGCCGGTGCATGCGCCATGTCGTCCCTCCCTTGCGGGGACCGGCGGTTATCGGCACAAATGCGCACCCGCAGCGATGCCCCAGTGGGGAGCCTAGGTCAGATGACAGCCGCCAGCTAGCGGCGCCGGCTTGCCGTCAGCCATACTGCCACCGGTTGGCTGCTCCCGCGGCCGGTTACGACACCCTGCCGAACCGCTTTTCCAGAAACTTCAGCACGTCGTCGGCGCAGCGGTCCGGAACGCTGTCGCAGATGTTATGCGGCAGACCCTCATAAGAAATCACCTCGACGTCCGGGATGCGGTCGCGCATCGCGTCATAGTTATGCGTCGATCCGACCGTCTCGGCGCCCGGGTAGACGACGAGCGTCGGGCACCTGATCCGGTGCAAGTGGTCCGACCATTCGAGCGAGGACATCAGTCCGACGAAGCGCGCGATGTAGGGCGTGTCGTTCTTCGCCGCCTCATCGAGGAACCATTCGATGTGACGCGGGTCGGTGCGGTCGACCGGGAAGCGGTCCGAGATCGTGTCGGCGAGGAACTTGCGCAGGCCGTCTTTGGCGACGCGCGGGATCCACGATGCGGCTTGGCTATTTCGCAAGCCCGGCGTCGAGCCGAACAGCATGAGGCTCGTCACGCGCTCGGGCGACGCCATCGCGAGCTGCTGCGCGATATAGCCGCCGGCCGAATTGCCGACGATATGCGCGCTCTTCAGCCCGAGGTGATCGAGCAGCCCGCGCGTGTCCTGTACCAGCCGCTCCATCGAGAGCGGCGGCTCGGCCGGCGGCACCGCCGACTCGCCATGCCCGCGCAGATCCATGCGCACGACCCGATAGTGGCGGGACAGTTTTGGCACCCAGGCGTAGTAGCGGCGTGAGTGGCCCATCGCGGCGTGCAGCAGCAGCAGCGTCGGGGCGTTCAGCCAGGGATCGGTGAAATCGTCGATCGTGTAGGCGAGCCGAAGACCATCGCTGGCATTGAAATGCTGCACTGTCGCGTCCTTGGGTGCGTTGTTGCGCTGCGCGCCCGAATGTTAGCATCCGCGCGGCGGATGTCAGCATCCGCCAGATGCTTGCCGAGGACATCGCATGAGACGATTGATTGTGTTCGGCGTTCTGTTCGCGCTCTGCGCCGCCGCTTCCGACGCGCTCGCGCAAACCTACCCGGCGCGGCCGATCCGCCTCGTGGTGCCGTTCGGCGCCGGCGGCGGCACCGACAATCTCGCGCGCATCATCGAGCCGTTCGTCAGCAAGGCGCTCGGCCAACCCATCGTGATCGAGAACCGGCCCGGCGGCGGCAGCACCATCGGCATGGATCAGGTCGCGAAGGCTGCACCCGACGGCTACACGCTGGTGATGACCGATACATCGATCGCCGTGAACCCGAGCTTGAAGCCCCTGCCCTACGACACGCTCAACGACTTCGCGCCGGTGAGCCTGCTCGCGACGGCGCCGGTCATCCTCATGGCGCATCCGAAAGTCCCGGCGAAGACGCTGCAGGAGTTCGTCGCGCTCGCGAAAGCGAGCCCGGGCAAGTTCAATTACGCCTCGGGCGGCAACGGCGCATCGACCCATCTGGGCGGCGAACTGCTCAAGCTGGTCGCCGGCATCGACATCGTGCACGTGCCGTACAAGGGCACAGGTCCGGCGATGAACGACCTGATCGGCGGGCATGTGGACGTGATGTTCTCCGGCATCTCGTCGGCGCGCCCTTATATCGACGCGGGCACGCTGCACGCGCTGGCGGTGACCGGGGAGAAGCGCAACGCCGCGACGCCGGATGTGCCGACCTTCGCCGAAGCCGGTCTGCCCGGGGTCACCGCCTCGACCTATTGGGGCGTGCTCGCGCCGAAGGGCACGCCGAAGGACATCCTCGACAAGGTCAGCGCCGCATTCGCGGCCGCGATGCGCGATCCCGAGATCGTCGAGCGCGTCGGCCAGCTCGGCTACCTGCCGATCGCCGGCGGGCCTGCCGACTACGCCGAGAACATGCGCTCCGAGATCGAGAAGTGGAGCAAGGTCGTGCGCAGCGCCAACATCAAGGCCGAGTAGTGCCACGCCTCGCCGGCCGCGTGGCGCTGATCCCGGGCGGCGCAACGGGCATCGGGCGCGCGGCGGCTGAGCTTTTCGCGCGCGAGGGTGCGAAGGTCGCCGTCGCCGACGTCGACGAGAACGCGGGATCATCGCTGGCGAGCCTGCTGGGCGAAGCCGCGCTGTTCGTGCGAACCGACGTGACGGACGAGGCAAGCGTCACGGCGGCGGTGGCCGCCACCGAGGCGAAGTTCGGCAAGCTCCACATTCTGTTCAATTGCGCCGGCGGATCGATCGCCGCGGACGCGCCGCTCGGCAAGGTCGACGTCGCGACGGTATGGGCCAAGACCATGCAGCTCGACCTGCTCGGCACGATCAATTGCTGTCAGCACGGCATTCCGGCGATCCTGCGCGCGGGCGGCGGCACGGTCGTCAACATGTCGTCGGGCGCGGCGCTGCGCGGCGCGAGCCCGGCGCACATCTATACGGCGGCGAAGGGCGGCATTCTTTCGCTGACAAGAGCGCTGGCCGGCCCTTACGCGAAGGACAATGTGCGGGTGAACGCGATCTGCGCCGGGCGCATCCTCACCGAGCGGATTCTCGCGCGCTACGGAACGCCGGATGCGCCGAAACCGGCCGAAGACCAGAACGCCGATGCGCGCGTGAAGGACTATCCGTTCTGGGTCGGCAAGCCGGAGGACATCGCGAACATCGCCTTGTTTCTGGCGTCGGACGAGTCGCGCATGATCACAGGCGCGGCGATCCCGGCCGACGGCGGCCGCTCGGCGTACTAGTCTCGGTCCCGCGCGTCCCGGCGAAGGGGCGGATCTGGCCGGCTCGACGACAAGGCGCCCAAACTGGCCGACCTGCTCGGGGCCTGACGCCGCCCCGGTGAAAAGCGCGCCGGCGTCGTGCCCTACCTTGCCCTGATCTTGCCGCGAGGCGCCCTTAGACGCATAACGATTGCTCATCTGGGATCGCCATGTTCCGCCTTGTCCTTGTTGGTCTGTGCGCGCTTGTCTGCGCGGGCGCGCAGCCCGCCGCCGCGCAAACGCCGTCCGCCGGCCCGCTGCAAATCCTCCCCCCGACCCTCTCCACCGACTTCCGCATCACGTGGGAGGTGAAGAACCGGGTCCGCCTGTTTCGCCGCGAGGCCGACTTCCTCAAGCATGTCGCGGCGCTGAGCGCGAAAAGCATCCTCGCCTCCGAGCAGCTGATGGCTGCAGAGACCGACGGGCGCGGCTGGGCACGCGCGATGCTCAACAACCTCTGCATCGACGCCACCGGCAACCTGATGACCACCTGCGAGCGCGACAACACGCGCGAGTCCTACCTCGCGCCGGTCGATCACCGCGTCGAGATCAAGCTCGCGGGCGCGCCCGCGGGAGCCGCCTGCTCATGGTCCTTCGACGACGCCGACAGCCAGCCGCGCAGCTTCAACGGCCCGTGCGCCGAGGACGTGCGCATCCGCCTCGTCTACGGCAAGCCGACGACGGTGACCGTCGACGTCACCGCGGGCAGCGGCGCGCCGCAGCGCGCCACCACCGAGATCGCGGTGCGCGACATGCTGATCGCCGGTGTCGGGG
>JAXDNZ010000412.1:0-6620 GCA_034669185.1 Hyphomicrobiales bacterium | reverse complement strand
GGCCACTCGGCCGGGCTTTTCTTTTCTTTTGTGGGCGCTCCTCAGCCGACAATGGCCCCGGCGTCCCGCTCTCGCCCGGCCTCGACCGCGGCGATGCTGGCCGCGAGCGCGCCCGCGAGCAGCGCGGCCGCCATCCAGAGCGCGAGCTTGGCCGCCGCCTTGCGGGCTTCGTCCGCGGCTGCTTTCGCCTGGTTGATGACGGCATCGACGCGTTGCTGGGCCTCCTGCTGCGAGAGGCCGGTCCGCTGGGCCACGAGCTGAGCAAGCCGCGTGCGATCGCCGGCAGCGAGGTCGCTTCCCGGCGTCACGGCACGCGCCAGCAGCCGTGATGCTTCCGGCGTCCCGGCATTCTGGTTGCCGTCCGCAGCCGGCCGATCGCTCCTGAACAAGGTATCGACATAATAGGCGTTGCGATCGACCGCAGGATTCATCGCCGCGCCTTGCGCGGCACCTTGGGTCGCGCCCTGCGTGAGGCCACCCATGATCGTCGTTCCGACGGCACCGAGGGCGGTCACCAAAAGCAGCGTGCCGAAGGCCCACGCCAAAAAGCCATGCGCGGTGTCGCGAAAATAGGTCTCATCGACATGGATGCCGACCCATCGGGTGCGCAGCCGGCCGGCAATGAAGCCGCCGAGCGCCGACGCCATGACGGCGATCAGGATCAGCCCGATCCCGCCGGCGATGTGCAGCGTGGTGCCGGAAGGGTTGGAGCCCGGCCACGGACTGACCGCGAGCAGGCCGAGTCCGGCGACGAGCTCGGCGAGAAACAGGCTGAAGGCGCAAGCCGCGATTCCGCCGGCCGCGATGGCGGCCCAGGACACGGCGGACTTGTGCGATTCGTTTGGAATGATGGTCGTTTCGACCCCGGCGATGGGCATGAAATGGTCCTCCGAAGATGTTGCGCCAGTTACGGCGGTCTTGAAACCGCAGAGAACTCAGTTGGTTCCCACCCTCGGAACTGGAGGTCTCATTTGACGTTGCCATCCGCGGCCTGTCGTTCGGCCGAGGGAGTGTCGGCGTGGCGCCTTCGGATGTTCGCAAGGGAATGCCCGCGCGCGACCTGGCGCGTGCCGAGTTCGAACGCCGCTACCAGTCGGCCTTCGTCGATCCGGCGTTTGTGCCGCTGCGCGGCGCGCTCGACGACATCACCGCCGCCGCGTGGGATGCCTACGCGGACGGCCGCAAGGCGCCGCTGACTCGCAAGGCCGGCTCCGGCTTCGCCGATCCGGACTATGACCTCGCCGTCGACTGGCTCGCGGCGCGCGACGCGATCGGCGCGGCGCAGCGGCGCCATGACGATCCGGACGGCCCCTCGCGTATCCTGCTGGTGAATGGCTCCTCGCGCACCGAGCACACCTGTCCGGGCGAGATGTCGAAGACCTGGCGCCTAATCGAGCTGGCGCAACGCACGATCGCCGGACGCGGCGGGTTCGCGACCGACATCCTCGATCTAAGCCGCACGACCTCGGAATTCGGCAAGACCATCCATCCGTGCAAGTCCTGCGTCTCCACCGCGATGCCGCTCTGTCATTGGCCCTGCAGTTGCTATCCGAACTATTCGCTCGGCCAGGTGCACGACTGGATGAACGAGATCTATCCGCTCTGGGTCGCGGCGCGCGGCATCATGATCATCACGCCGGTCAACTGGTATCAGGCGCCAGGCCCGCTCAAGGCGATGATGGACCGGCTGGTCTGCGCCGACGGCGGCAACCCTGATCCTACCTCGACGCATGGCAAGAACGCCGACGAGGCGAAATCGCTTGAGCTCGCCGGCTGGGATTATCCGCGGCACCTCGAGGGACGGCTCTTCGCGGTAGTCGTGCACGGTGACGCGGCCGGTACCGAGGCGCTGCGCCGCGCCATGACCGACTGGGCGAACGACATGCATCTCATTCCGGCGGGGCGGAAAGCGGAGCTCGACCGCTATGTCGGCTACTACGAGCCTTACGCGACCAGCCATCACGCGCTGGACGAGGACGAGGATTTCCAGAAGGAAGTTGCAAACGCTGCCGCCGCGCTCGCCGAAGCCGTCACGGCGAAACGGAAAGGTCTGCTTCTGGAGGCCGGCGCGAATCTGGAAGATCCGCGGCCGAAGTGAGCTCATTTGCGCTCGCGCACCGCGCCGCAAGTTCCCGCCGTTAACGCGTCATTTGACACGTTGAGGCATCCCGCAAGAGGGCCGGAACGCGAGCGACGCACGAACGTTTCATCCGGCATGAGACATGTGCAAACCACGGTCATCTGTCCCGAAACGCGTGCCGAGCTGGCGATCGAATTGCCGGCGGACGACTGGGACTTGCCGATCTACTGGGCGCAGGCGGTGTCGGTCGATTGCCCGATCTGCAATGCCCGCCACGTCAATATCTACAGCGACCTCTACCGGCGCGGCACCATGGCGCCGTTTCGATGCACCGAGGGTCCGGTGCTCCTTCATTAGATATCGACCCAAGTCTATTCGAACGCACGGCCCATCGCGGCTATGATGCGGTAATGGATTCGACGGCATGACGCGCCGGACCGGCAGCGCCGACCTGCCCCTTCATGGCGGCCGTGTGCCGCCTTGGCTCGCGACGCGGATGACGCGCCTCGGCGCGATCATCGCCCAGGCGATCGTCCATCACTACGGCCGCGAGGAATTGCTCCGCCGTCTCGCGCATCCGTTCTGGTTTCAGTCGTTCGGCGCCGTGATGGGGATGGACTGGCACTCCTCCGGCATCACGACGAGCGTGCTCGGTGCGCTCAAGCGCGGGCTCAACCCGATGCAAGGCGAGCTTGGCATTACGGTGTGCGGCGGGCGCGGAAAACATTCGCGCAAGACGCCGCAGGAGCTGATCGCCGTCGGCGAGCGCGTCGGCATTGACGGTGCCGCGCTTGCGACCGCGAGCCGCCTGGTGGCCAAGGTCGACAGCGCGGCCGTGCAGGACGGCTTCGATCTTTATCTGCACGGTTTCATCGTCACCGATGCGGGACAATGGATCGTCGTGCAGCAAGGCATGAATGGCGACGCCCGCCAGGCGCGACGTTATCACTGGCTCTCCGAAGGACTGAAAAGCTTCGTCGAGGAGCCGCACGTCGCGATCGACGGTCCGCAGCAGGGCATGATCGTGAACCTGACCGATCGCCGCGCGCAGAGCGCGCGGGCGGGACAACTCGACCTGCTCGATCGTCTCGGGCCGGATCGCATCGTCGAGGAATTGGCCAAGCTCGAGGCGCCGGCTGCCGTACCCGACGCGCAGCCGATGCTGCCGCACCTGATCATGCCGGCGCATCACGACGTGCGTGCGAGCGACGTTCATGTGCGCCGCCTGCGCGCGACGCTTGCCGCGGCGGCGGATCGCGGACCAAGCGATTTTCCCGACCTGCTGCTGACGCCGGGCGTGGGCGCGCGCACCGTCAAGGCGCTCGCGATGGTGGCCGAAGTCGTGCACGGCGCGCCCTATCGGTTCGCAGATCCGGCGCGCTTTTCCCTGGCCCATGGCGGCAAGGACCGCCATCCCTACCCGGTGCCGGTGAAGGTCTACGACGAGACCATCCGCGTGCTGAAATCGGCGGTAACCAACGCGAATCTCGGCCGCGACGAGGAGCTTTCCGCCATCAAGCGCCTCGACGATCAGGCGCGCGCGCTGGAGCGCGTCGCGAGGGGACCGACTGTGCAGGACGTCATCGCGCAGGAGCGCCAGCGCTCGCATCTTTACGGCGGACGCAGCGTGTTTGGTTGGGAAGAGCCGCCGACCCGCGGCAAGAAAACGGCGTAAGCGCCGACCGGCTCGTCATCCGGCTTATCTTTTCGCGACGACAAACGGAACTCGGGAACAAAGCCGTCGTTGGCAGTGATCGTCAATTGCCGGAGGAGCCGTGATGGCCCGCAAATATTCGAAAGGCGCCGCCAAGAAAGTAAAGCGCGCGATGCACAAGCGCAAACGAGGGACGCTCAAGAGCGGCCGCAGCGGAAAGAAAGTAACGAGCAAGAAGCAGGCGATCGCGATCGGCCTGTCGGAAGCGCGCAAGGAAGGCAAGAAGGTGCCGCGCAAGAAGAAGAAATCCTGATCGACATCCCGCTTTCTAGGCCGCGGCGGGCATCGACGCCGCGGCCTCGCACAGCGCACGTAGCGCATCCGCGGCCGCGCGCTGCCGAACGGCGTCGCGGCCGATGTCGCCGTAATTCTTCTCGAAATCTTGCGTCGGAAAGCCGCGCCGCGCGACCGCGATGCACACGCGCCCGACCGGATTGCCGTCATCGTCCGGCTCCGGTCCGGCGACGCCCGTGATGGCGGCGGCGAGCGTCGCCGTCGAATGCAGCATCGCGCCGTCCGCCATCGCGCGCGCGACGGTGCCGCATACCGCACCCTGCGCTTGCAGCACATGGCCGGGCACGCCGAGCGCGCAGGTCTTGTGGCCTTTGGTGTAGGTCACGAAGCCGCCGTGGAAATGCTGCGCGGCGCCTTCGGCATCGGAGAGCACCTGCGCCAGCAGGCCGGCGGTGCACGACTCGGCCGTCACGATGGTGAGGCCGCCTTGCTTGGCCTGCGTGAGCAGCCGGTTCGCCAATGTGGCCAGTTCCTCGTCCATCCCGAGGCTCCGGTGGCTTTACGCCCGGCGCGTTTTCTTCGCCGGCGCGCGCTTGGTCTTCGCGGCCGGGCGTGACGCCGACTTCGCGGGCTTGCGGCGCGCGGTGCTCTTCGCCTTCCGCTCGGTCTTCTTCTCGGCCTGCGGATTGAAGCGCCGCTCGGCCATCGTGGTGAGCTTCTGGTCGGTCGCCTTCTCCTCGGCGAGGTTCGCCGTGAAGTGCGGAATGACGTCTGTGCGGCCGAGTTCGCCCGCCCAGGCGATCAGCGCGCCGTAGCGCGTGATCTCGTAATGCTCGACCGCCTGCGCGGCGGCGATCAGCCCGACGTTCATCACGTCGTCGCCCTCGATCTCCCCCATCAGGTCCTTGCCCTCTTTCAGGATGCCGTCGATCGCCGGGCACTTCTCGCCCTTGGGCTCGGCGTCCAGCAACTCGAACACCTGGCGCAGCCGGTGCACGTGACCTTCGGTTTCCTTGCGATGCTTCTCGAACGAGGCGCGCAACTCCGCGCTCGGCGCCTTGTCGATCATGTCAGGCAGCGCCTTGAGGATCTGGTTCTCAGCATAAAAGAGGTCCTGCAGCCCATGCATGAACAGGTCCTCGAATGATTTGATGTCCTTGCTGAACAAACCCACCTGAGCCTCCTTGGGGTGATGCGGAATTCGCGGACTCAAACGAGCGTATTGACCGCGGGTTCCGCGCGGCGGGCCAAATCGGCGCCGCTACTGCGTCGCCGCGTTCAAGGTGGAACCCGGCGTGCGTCTGGTCGTTACCCGGCTGGCGCCAACCAGACGACGAGGAAAGCCATGGCCGTCAACAAGCCGACCGGCGACAACGCGCGTAAGGGCGCGGTGCGCAAACGCTCGCAGCTCAAGACCAAGATGGCGGGCAAGTCGCAATGGACCAAGCGCAGCCGCGAGACCGGCCAGTTCATGGACGTGAAGAAGAGCAAGAAGAAGTTCAAGGGCGTGCGGCGCGAGCGCAAGGCCGGCTAAGGGCCGGCGCGCTCAAGCGGGATATTCGTCCGAGCCCTGTACCCAGAGAAACGACTGAATATCGATCATGTCGCGCGGCCGCAGCGTGGCGAGGTCGCGCTTGACCGTGCGGGCGAGGGTCAACAGGGCCCGGTAGGTCTCCCAGTTCGGCCGCGACCGGTAGTCGAACGGCAGGCCGTAGTTCTTGGCCGCCAGCCGGGTCACCGTCGGCTTGAGAAAGAAGTGCGTGCCGGGCAGCGCGATGAAGCCGAACACGGTGACGACCGGCCAGGTCAGGACGCGCGTCTGGCGCCGCGGCAATCCCGCCACGACCTCACACCATCGGGTGAAACGCGTTTCAGTATCCGCCGTACCGTAGAGAAAATCATGAAGCCCTTGCGCGAAGGCGCGTGCGCCGGCCGGCGACTTCACGGCGTCGCGCAGCGCCATCTTCTCGAACGAGAACAGCAAATTGGTTCGGCTTTCCACCGCGACCGCATGCGCCGCGATCGCCGCGTACTCGCCCGCGTCGAGCATTCTGCGGAACGAGGCGCGATCGAGCACCGCCTGCCAGCGCGTATGCGCGGCCCACTTATAGTCGCGCTCCCAATCGAGATAGGTCGGGTCGTAGAAGCCGTTCGGGAAATAATGGAGAAACTTGGCCCGGCAGCGGCGCGCCTGTACCGACAGCTTGGGACGCGCTGTGGCGCCGGCGCGCTTGCGGCGAGCGCTTCGCGACGCCGCGCGCTTTGCCGCGGGGCGGACCTGTGTTGCCGATCGAAGCTGCGCCATCGTCGTTCAATGCGGCCCTGTCGCCATTGTTCCGGCGACGTGGTCGGGGGTCACGCCTTATTCCCGCTGAGCGGCGGGCGCGGAGCGCCCCGCATCA
The DNA here is from genome assembly GCA_034669185.1 of Hyphomicrobiales bacterium. GTDB lineage: Bacteria > Pseudomonadota > Alphaproteobacteria > Rhizobiales > Xanthobacteraceae > PALSA-894. The sequence goes on along the minus strand of JAXDNZ010000412.1, from coordinate 190 downwards.
AAGGACGGCTGCGCAGCCCGCGCTCCTGACGGCCGGCAACTTCATTTTGGCATGCGATGGCGCGCCCGAAGGGATTCGAACCCCTGACCTTTGCCTTCGGAGGGCAACGCTCTATCCAGCTGAGCTACGGGCGCGCGAAGCTTCTCAATAGCCGAAGCGCCGGGGTGCGGCAACGGCCGGGCGGCTATCG
>JAXDNZ010000411.1:0-4130 GCA_034669185.1 Hyphomicrobiales bacterium | reverse complement strand
ACGTGGGCTTGGGCGATTTCACCGATGAGGCCGTGCATGACGAGCGCGTCCTCGCGCTTGCCGCGAAGGTTCGCTATCGTATCGATGCGCAAAATCCCTATCCCGACGAGTTCACCGGCCACATCCGCGCGACACTCACTGACGGTGCCATTATCGAGGAACGCCAGCCGCACTTCCGTGGCGGCGCCAAGGAGCCGCTGACCCGGTCCGACATTTTTGACAAATTCGCGCTCAATTGCCGCAACGGCGGCTGGAGCGAAGCCAAGACCGCCGCCGCGCTCAAGCTCGCGCGCACGCTGTATGATGGCCGTATCGATCTGAAGGAGCTGCGCGGGTGACTGTCGAAAAAGAGTTGTCCGGTCGCGTCGCGCTCGTCACCGGCGCCGGGCGCAATATCGGCCGCGCGATGGCGAAGGCGCTGGCCTCCGGCGGCGCCGCGATCGTCGTCAACGTACGCTCGAACAAGGACGAGGCCGAGCAGGTCGTGCGCGAGATCGAGCGCGATGGCGGCAGGGCGGTCGTCGCGGTCGCCGACGTGGCGGACGAGAAGGCGGTGTTGGCGATGGTGGAGGACGCCGCGAAGCAACTCGGCCGCATCGACTATCTCATCAACAATGCTTCGCTACGCCAGGAACGGCTGTTCGAGGAGATGACGTTCACCGAATGGCGCAACGTGCTCGGCATTACGCTCGACGGCGCGTTCCACTGTGCCAAGGCGTGCCTGCCCTATCTGAAAGCCAGCGGAGCCGGCGCGGTTGTCAATATCGGCGGCCTGAGCGCGCACACGGGCTCGAAACACCGCGTCCACGTCACCGCCGCAAAGCTCGGCCTGGTCGGATTCACGCGCGGTCTCGCGCACGACTTGGCGAAGGATCACGTCACGGTCAATCTCGTCGCGCCCGGCACGATCGACACCGTGCGCAAGGCGGACGCGGCGCAGCCCGCGCATCACCTCATCAACAACACGCTGACGGGACAACGCGGCGCACCGGATGACGTCGCCTCGATGGTGCGATTTCTCTGCGGCCCCGGTGCGCGCTACATCACCGGGCAGACGATCCACGTGAACGGCGGAGCTTACTTCGCCTGATTCCACCGGCCCGCGCGCTTCTCGGCGAAGGACGCGAGTCCCTCGGCCGCTTCGGCGGATTGCCGCTTGAGGGCGTGGCTTTCGACAAGCTCGCCGAACGCCTTCTCGTCGAGATTGCTCCAGGCCGAACGCAGGATCCAGGCTTTCGTCTCGGCGATTGCGACCGGGCCGTTCGCCAGCACATGCTCGACCATCCGGGCACAGGCAGTCTCAAGCTCGGCGAGCGGTACGACGTCGTGCACGAGACCGAGGCGGCGCGCCTCCTGAGCGCCGAAGCGCTCACCGGTTAGCGCATAGCGGCGCAGCTGCCGCACGCCGATGGCATCCGCCAGCTGCGGGATGATGATCCCGGCATGCAGGCCCCAGCGCACCTCGGCGATCGAGAACATGGCGTTGTCGGCCGCGATCACCACGTCGCAAGCGGCCACGATGCCGGTGCCGCCGCCGAAGCACCCACCCTGCACCAGGGCGATGGTCGGTACGGGCGCGAAGTTCAGCCGCTGTACGGCGTCCGCGGTCGCGCGCGAGACGCGCAGGTTCTCCTGCGGCGTCTGCGTGCGGACCGCATTGATCCATTTCAGGTCCGCGCCGGCCTGGAAATGCTTGCCGTTGCCCTTCAGCACGACGGCGCGCAGACCTTCCGCCGCGCCGAGCGCATCGAGCGCCGCGAGCACGCCCTCGATCAGTTCGCCGTTGTAGGCATTGTTCACCTCGGGGCGATTCAGCGTGACCGTCGCGACGCCGCGCGTATCGATCTGCCATAGCACCGGGCCGGTGGTGTTCGCCGTCATCGGCGTGGCTTGTCGTCGAGGAAGGCGGCGATCGCCGGATTCTCCCGCAGTCGTGCCACATCCTCGGGCGTCGGGAGCTGCGGCTTGTCGCGCTCCGCGTTGACCATGCAGAGGAAGCCGAGCGGCTCGCCCCTGGTGGCGCGGAACTGGTGCCAGGTCATCGGCGGCACGGTGACGAGATCGTTGGTGGCAAGCGACTTCACGTCGTCGCCGACGAGGCAATGCCCGCTGCCGCGCAGGATCAGCACGCCATGCATGTGCTCGTGCCGCTCGAGCGTGGAGAAACCGCCGGGAGCGACCTCGAAGTAGCGCAGCTCGCCGTGCATCTCCGCATCCGAGAACAGCACCTGCCGCGTGATCGTCTTGTAGAGAGCGCGCGCATCCTCCTTGTAGGGACGCAGCTCGACGCCGCCCCAGCGAAAGCCCGCCTGTGCGGCGCGGTGGGTCATGCGCCGAACCTCATGCTGAGAACCGCCCTCCGGGGGTGTCTCGAAGGATGGCCCCGCGCTCCTGGCCATGGTTCGAGACGCGGCCGGCGGCCGCACCTCACCATGAGGTTTTGAATGAACGCGACTAGCCATATCTGTGAGCCTTCACCTTCTCGACGAACGCGGCCGTCTCCTCGGTCAGCCGCTCGCGTGCATCCAGGAGCGCGCCGCCGATCAGCAAGATGACGTCGGCGCCGTAGAAATCAAGCATTTCGGTCACGCGTCCCGTGGTCATGCCGCCGGCCGGAACCGGGATCGCCGCCGCGCGTCCCTGCCACGGCGCGACCGCCGTTTCGGCGATGCGCCGGCATGTGTCCGCCGAATAGCCGAAGCGTCCGCCGTGATTGGGAAAAATGACCGCGTCGGCGCCGAACATGCGGAAGATTTTACCGAACAGGAGCGCCGGATCGATGCGCGAGGCACCGGCAAGCGCCGGGTGGGCGAAGAAGGCGACCATGGGATTCATGATCGCGACGTGATGGAAGTTGGACAGGCCGAGGACCATGGGCTGGACCATGACATGCTCGACGCCGGCATTGCGCGCATCGACGATGAAGCTCTGCGCCGAACCGGCCGTTCCGGTGATGCTCGGAACATAGCGCGCGCGGTGCCCGGTCTCGCGCTCCACCTCCTCGAGCGCGGCCATGACCGCGTCGACCCGCGGCCGAAAGCGCGAATAGGTCTGGTCGGCGATCCCATGGTCGTCCTTGATGAAATCGATGCCGCCGCGTGCGAAACGTGCCGCGAGCGCAGCGAGTCTTTCGGGCGGCAGCCCTTGGGGCTTGAGCGCCGTGCAGGTGAAGGCGCGCCCCTTGATGCCGGTGCGCTCGCGCAGCCCGGCGAGTCCGTGACGCGGCCCGAGCCACTGGCGGACCATGTCGTCAGGAAATTCGGCGTCGTACAGAATGACGTCGTCCTGCAGCGACGTGTTGCCGAACAGCATATTCGCGAGCTGGCCGGGATCGTTGTTGACGGTCGAGGCCGACAGGCTGATGCGCACCGCGAAGACGTCTGCGCCGATATCGGCGATATCCTCGACCCGCCCGACGATCTCATCGAGGATTTGCTGATCCTCGATTGCCGAAAGCGGCATCTCGACGCTTTGCTCGACCGCGATCGCCTGCGCGCGCGCGCGAATAGCGCGTGCGTCGGAGCGGACGTGATAGATGGCGGTGAAACGGGACACGGTGGCCTCGCGCGCTACGAGGCGGCGCGGATTATCCGATCGCGCGGCGCGGCACCACGATCGGCTGCTTGGCCGAACGCCACTGGCGCCGGATCGCATCCGCCACGATGGTGGCGGCGACCGCCAACCCGGTCACCACCAGGAGCGCGACCATGCTGAAGAGGGCAAGGCTGACGACAAGCAGCAATGGCACGGCGATCACCGGCGCAAGCACGATCGCGTCGAACAGGCTGAGCCGGATCGAACCGCGGTGCAGGTCGGCCATGCTGCGTCGGCGGAACATGCGACCACTCCTCCCGGATAACGATGTCGCTTTCGTGGCGGCACCTTAACGGCCGCAATTGCGTTAGGGAAGGTAATTGATTCGTGGCCGCGCGGCGAGGTTGTGGCCGAACTTCTCCCGCGCCGCATGCGCTCGAATGACCGGCACGTTGTTGACCGCGTGCCTGCGGCGTATAGCATCGCAGACAAGCGCGGCAACCGCATCGCGGTGCACAAAAAGCGGCGCGAGCCGGGAGGATATTGATGACCCACCATCTCGACAGGCGCGGCTTTCTTGCAGCCTCGGCGGCGCT
>JAXDNZ010000410.1:0-6263 GCA_034669185.1 Hyphomicrobiales bacterium | reverse complement strand
TTGAGCACCTCGTCGAGCGCTCGGGCGAGCGCGCGCGTCTCGTGCGGCACGCGCTTTTCCACGACGATCACCGCACCCGCTGGCGCGAGCCGGTCCTCGGTCACTTTCAGGGTCTTCGCGATCACCTTGTCGGCGAGGCCCGGCAGAATGGTCGAGATGATGCCGACCTTGCGCACCTTGAATGGCGCGATCCGCACCATCGGGGTGGCGCCGCCCTTGGCCGCCGCCACGGCAGCATCGCGCGCCGCGCGAGCCACCGCGAAAGGAATGATCTTCACGGTCGCGATCATCTTTCCGGCGACGACCGATGCATAAGCCGGCAGGGTCGCGAAGGTGATCGCCGGATCGACGGCGTTGAGCGCATCGACGGCGGCCTTGTCGACCACCAGCACGCCCGCGTCTTTCGCGAACAGGTTGGCGCGACCGGTGAACGCACGGTCGACACGCACGCCCTCGCCCGCGACCGCGGCCGCGATATCGGCGGCGGCAACATCCTCGCCGACATCGCCCGGCTCGAGCCTTGCGACGACGATCTCGGACACGTTCGCGCCTTCCAGCGCCGCGATCTCGGCCTTGCCGACCAGCGTGCCCTTCTTGAGCGTGAGGCCGTCCTTGCGGATCGAATGCACCGAGATCGCACCCTCGGCATCTCGCGGCGGGACCGCCCCGAACTTCATCGCCTCTCTCCTTTACCTCCCCCCGAAAGGGGGAGGTCGACCCACCGAAGCGTAGCGAAGGCGGATTGGGTGGGGGTCGACTGCGAATATGACCCCACTCCCGAATTGCCTTCGGCAATCCGACCCTCCCCTTTCAGGGGAGGGATAAGAGAGAGGATTCATCGCTTGCCCTCCGGCGTGAGACGCAGCCGTGCCGTGATCTCACCCATGATGGCGACCGCGATCTCGCCCGGCGATATCGCGCCAATCGGAAGTCCGATCGGCGCATGGATGCGCGCGAGCGCCGCGTCGCTGGCGCCTTGCTGTTTCAGCCGCTCGACACGGCGTCCATGCGTCTTCCGCGAGCCGAGCGCCCCAATATAGAAGCATTCGCGCTCGAGTGCATGCATCAGTCCCGGGTCGTCGACCTTCGGATCGTGGGTCAGCGCCACGAAGGCCGTGTAACGGTCGACGCCGAGCGGCGGCAGCGCCTTGTCGGGCCACTCGGCGATCACCTTCACGTCCGGAAAGCGCTCGGGGCTCGCGAAAGCCGTGCGCGGATCGACGATGGTCACGTCATACCCGAGCAGCGCCGCGATCGGTCCCAGCGCCTGTGAGATATGCACCGCGCCGATGACGACGAGCCGCGTCGGCGGCACGTGCACGGTGAGGAAAACCTTGCCCTCGGCGGTCTCCTCGACGCCGCTTTTGCCCGAGCGCAGATGCGCTTCGATCACATCCCGCAGCGGATCCGCCGCCACCTTGTCCTGCGTCACGAGGCGCTGCGCACCGCTGTCCTGATCGGTGACGACGACCGCGGCGCGCCGCGCCGCGCGTTCGGTGTTGAGGGCTTTGAGGATGTCGAGTCTCACGGACGTCTCGCCACACGGGCGGTCTGTTCCCTCCCCCCTTGAGGGGGAGGTTTCGGGAGGGGGGTCGCGCGTGGGGAACGCGTGGCGCCGGACGCGTGACCCCCACCCCTGACCCCTCCCCACAAGGGGGAGGGGAACCGAGAGACCGAGCGCATCACTCCACCTTCTCGACGAACACCCGGATGGTGCCGCCGCAGGAGAGACCGACCTTCCATGCCGTCTCGTCGGCGACGCCGAATTCCAGCGTCTTCGGCTTGCCGCTCTCGATCACGTCGAGCGCTTCGGTCACGACCGCGCCTTCGACGCAGCCACCCGATACCGAGCCGAGGAAATTGCCCTGATCGTCGATCACGAGGTTGGAGCCGACCGGCCGCGGTGCCGAGCCCCAGGTCTCGACCACGGTCGCGAGCGCGACGCCGCGGCCGGACGCTTTCCAGTCCTCGGCGGCTTTGAGGATGTCGGTTTCGGTTGCGAGCGAGTCCATTGGTCTCTCCGATCTCTCAACTCGTCACCGCCGGGCTTGACCCGGCGGCCCCGACAAGGCGGGCACAATCGTGCATCCTCCATCGGGGTGGCCGGGACAAGCCCGGCCACGACGTAAATATAATCACGCCACCTGCTTCAACCACTGCTTCGCGCTGCCATCGCGTCCGCCACGGGCCGACAGCGCGCGGCACAGCTCCGCGATCGAATCGAGATTGTGGATCGGCCGGAATTCATCGACATGGGGCAGCATGGTGCGCACGCCGCGCGCCTTTGCTTCGAAGCCCTCGAAGCGCAGCAGCGGATTGAGCCAGATCAACCGCCGCGCGGAACGATGCAGTCGGTCGATCTCGAATTCCAGTTTGTCGTCCGGATCGCGCTCAAGCCCGTCGGTGATCAGCAGCACGATTGCGCCTTGCGTCAGCACGCGCCGCGCCCAGTGCTTGTTGAAATCGTGCAGCGAGGTCGCGATGCGGGTACCGCCGGACCAGTCCATCACGCGTGCCGAGCATTGGCTCAGCGCCTCGTCCGGGTCCTTCGATTTGAGCGCGCGTGTGACGTTGGTGAGCCGCGTTCCGAACAGGAACGAGTGCACGCGCTTGCGCGCGTCCGTCACGGCGTGGAGGAAGTGCAGGAACAGCCGCGTGTACTGGCTCATCGAGCCCGAGATATCGAGCAGCGCGACGATCGGCGGCTGGCGCGTCCTGGGTCCGAGGTATTTCAGGTCGATCAGCGCGCCGCCCGCCTTCATGCTGGCGCGCAGCGTGCGGCGCATGTCGATGATGTGGCCGCGCCGGTTTGGCGCAAGGCGGCGCGTCTTCACCTCGTCGAGCGAGAGCACCAGCCGCTTGATCGCGTCCTTGGCCTGCGCGATCTCGGCCGCGCTCATCTGCGCGAAATCCTTCGTCTGCAGCACTTCGCGGTCCGACACGGTGAGGCGCGCATCGAGCTCGATCTCGCGCTCCTGCGGCGGGTTCTTCTTGTCCATGCCGGCGAACAGCGCCTCCTGCACGCGCTGAGCGCCGGCCTGCGGCGGCTCGGGCGCGGCGGCGGGCGCCTGCGGCGAGAGCATCGCGAGAAGCTTGTCGAGGAACGCGCGCTTCCTGAAGAACAGCCGGAACGCCTGATCGTAGAGCACCGAATGCTCATGCCGCTTCACGAACACCGCGTGCAGCGTCCAGTAAAAATCCTCGCGCGTGCCGACGCCTGCCGCCGTCACGGCGTTGAGCGCGTCGATCACCGCGCCGGGCCCGACCGGAATGCCCGCCGCGCGGATCGCGCGCGCGAAGTAGACGATGTTCTGCGCAAGGCGGCCCTGGGCTCCCTCCCCAAGCGCAGGCGTCACCCTCTCCCCTTGTGGGAGAGGGTCGGCCGAGCCCCGGACATCGTCCGGGGCGAGGACGGGGTGAGGGGTAAATCTTGATCCAAGCATGAGAAGGAGTACCCCTCACCCGGCTCGCTGCACTCGCCACCCTCTCCCACAAGGGGAGCGGGCGCGCCGGAGCGCGGGCGAGTGCATCACTCCGCCGCCCGCAACTGCGCGTGCACCTCGTCGAGCAGCTCCTTCGCCTTGGTGCCTTCGATGCGCGATATGTCGTCCTGATACTTGAGCAGCACGCCGAGCGTGTCGGAGACGGTCGCGGGATCGAGCGCCACGACATCGAGCTCGGTCAGCGCCTGCGCCCAGTCGAGCGATTCCGCAACGCCCGGCGATTTGAACAGGTCTTCCTTGCGCAGCGCCTGCACGAACAGGACGACCTCGTTCGACAGCTTCCTGGCGATACCGGGCACCTTGGCGCGCACGATCTTGAGCTCGCGCTCGGCGGTCGGATAGCCGACCCAATGATAGAGGCAGCGGCGCTTCAGCGCGTCATGGATCTCGCGCGTGCGGTTCGACGTGATGATCGTGATCGGCGGATGGGACGCCTTGACGGTGCCCAACTCGGGGATGGTCACCTGATTGTCGGCGAGCACTTCGAGCAGGAACGCCTCGAACGCCTCGTCGGTGCGGTCGAGCTCGTCGATCAGCAGCACCGGCGCGCCCGCGGCGTCCGGCTCCAGCGCCTGCAGCAGCGGCCGCTTGATCAGGAATCGCTCGGAGAACACGTCGTGCGAGAGTCGCTCGCGGTCGACATTGCCCTCGGCTTCGGCGAGCCGGATCGCGATCATCTGCTCGGCGTAATTCCACTCGTAGACCGCCGCAGCGACGTCGAGGCCCTCGTAGCACTGCAGCCGGATCAGGCGCCGCCCGAGCGTCGACGACAGCACTTTTGCGATCTCGGTCTTGCCGACGCCGGCCTCGCCTTCGAGGAACAGCGGCCGGCCCATGCGCAACGCGAGGAACAGCACGGTGGCGAGCGACCGGTCGGCGAGGTAGTCGGCCTCGCCCAGGAGCTTGAGCGTGTCATCGATAGATGACGGAACGGCGCGCGAGGCCCCACTAGCCAGATTTCGTGTCATGTCCGGCTATGTAATGCCTTTCGTTCCCGTCGGCGAGAGCCGCTACGGGCCAAACTCGACGCCGGGAGCTGCCTTGCCTTCGTCATCCGAGCCGGACGACATTTCGTTCGCGCGCGCGACCGCACGGCGCGCCATCACGCCGACGAGATGCGCGCGGTATTCCGCGCTGCCGTGAATGTCGCTGTTCATGCCGTCGGCCGGGATCGTCAGCCCGTCAAGCGACTTCGGCGAGAAACGCTTCTTCAGCGCCTCTTCGAACGACGTCACCCGGAACACGCCGTTCGAGCCGGCGCCGGTCACGGCGACGCGGATGTCGGAGCCGCGCTTGGACACGAACACGCCGACCAGCGCGAAACGCGAGGCCTGGTTCCTGAATTTCTCGTAGCCGGCCTTTTTCGCGAGCGGGAAGCTTATCTTGGTGATGATCTCGTCCGGCGCGAGCGCGGTCTCGAACAGGCCTTTGAAGAAATTGTCGGCCTCGTGCTTGCCCTTGGTGGTGTGGATGGTCGCGCCGAGGCCGAGGCAGGCCGCCGGATAGTCGGCATTCGGATCGTTGTTGGCGACCGAGCCGCCGAGCGTGCCGCGATGGCGCACCGCCGGATCGCCGACCAGCCCGGCCAGATAAGCGAGCGCGGGCAGGTGCTCCTTCACGACGGGGGAATCCGCGACATCGACGTGGCGCGTCATCGCGCCGATGACGATCGAGCGGCCTCTCAGCTCGATGCCGGAGAGCTCACCCGCGATCGCGTTGAGATCGACGATGTTGCCCGGCGAGGCGAGCCGCAGCTTCATCGTGGGGATCAGCGTCTGCCCGCCGGCGAGGATCTTTGCCTCCTCGAGCTTGCCGAGCATGTTCGAGGCCTGGCGCAGGCCGGTCGGGCGGTGTTGCGTGAAGTTGTACATCTGTTTCTCCTAATCTACTCCGCCGCCTTGCGGCTGTGATGAGCTTTCTGCAACGCGGCCCACACCGCGGCGGGCGTGGCCGGCATTGCAATGTGTTCGCTGCCGAGCGCGTCGGTGATGGCGTTGATCACGGCGGCCGGCGCCGCGATCGCGCCCGCCTCGCCGCAGCCCTTGATGCCGAGCGGATTCGACGGGCATTTCGTCTCGGTCGTGCCGATCCGGAACGGCGGCAGGTAATCGGCGCGCGGCATGGCGTAATCCATGTACGAGCCGGTCACGAGCTGGCCTTCCTTGTCGTACACGGTGCCTTCGTAGAGCGCCTGGCCGACCCCTTGCGCGATGCCGCCGTGGACCTGGCCTTCCACGATCATCGGATTGACGATCACGCCGAAATCGTCGACCGCGGTCCAGCCGACCACGTCGGTGTGGCCGGTCTCGGTGTCGATCTCGACCTCGCAGATGTGACAGCCGGCCGGAAATGTGAAGTTGGTGGGATCGTAGAACGCGCCCTCCTTCAATCCCGGCTCAAGCTCGGCGCCGGTGAACTTGTGCGCCACATAGGCATTGAGCGCGACGTCGCCCCAGGCGGCCGACTTGTCGGTGCCGGCGACGGTGAACTTGCCGTCCTTGAACTCGATGTCGCCTTCGGCGGCCTCCAGCATGAAGGCCGCGACCTTCTTGGCCTTGGCCTCGACCTTGTCGAGCGCCTTCACGATCGCCGACATGCCGACCGCGCCGGAGCGCGAGCCGTAGGTGCCCATGCCGAACTGCACCTTGTCGGTGTCGCCATGCAAGATGCTGATGTTTTCCAGGGGAATGCCGAGCCGCTCGCTGACCAGTTGCGCGAACGTCGTCTCGTGCCCCTGCCCGTGGCTGTGCGAGCCGGTGA
>JAXDNZ010000409.1:0-2527 GCA_034669185.1 Hyphomicrobiales bacterium | reverse complement strand
ATCGCCGCAGGATTGCTCGCGGCTTCGGTTTCGGCAGCGGCCGCGGGAACACTCGACACCGTCAAGCAGCGTGGCACGCTGGTGTGCGGGGTCAGCACCGGCTTTGCCGGGTTCTCCGCCCCGGACTCGCAGGGCAACTACAAGGGTCTCGACTCCGATTATTGCCGTGCGCTGGCGGCGGGCGTCCTCGGCGACGCCAACAAGGTACGCTACGTCGCGCTCACGGCGCAAAACCGCTTCACCGCGCTGCAGTCAGGCGAGGTCGACGTGCTGTATCGCAATTCGACGCAGACCTATCTGCGCGGCGTAACGCTCGGCTTGCGGCAGGGCCCGGTCAATTTCTATGATGGCCAGGGTTTTGTGGTGCGGCGCGATAGCGGCGTGAAGGACCTGAAGGCGCTGAATGGCGCCACCGTTTGCGTCGCCCAGGGAACGACGCATGAAGTGACGCTCGGCGATTACGGCCGCGCCAATGGCATCGATTGGAAGCCGCTGGTGTTCGATCGCCCCGATACGATGCTGCAGACGTTCTTCGGCGGACGCTGCGACGCCATGACCCAGGACGCCTCCGCGCTCGCTGGCTCCGTCACAACCGCGGCGCCCAATCCAGCCGACTACACCATCATGCCGCAGACCATCAGCAAGGAGCCGCTCGGCCCGTTCACGCGCAATGGCGACGAAGTGTGGAGCGACATTATCGCCTGGCTTCACTACGGCCTGATCGAGGCCGAGGAACTCGGCGTCACCGCGGCCAATGCCGACGAAATGGCAAAATCCAACGTGCCGGCCACCCAGCGCCTGCTCGGCAGCTCCGGGGACCTCGGATCCCGGCTCGGCCTCGACAACAAGTGGATGGCGCAGGCCATCAAGGCCGTTGGGAATTACGGCGACATGTTCGAGCGCAACGTCGGCAAGGCAAGCCCGCTAAAACTAGATCGCGGCCTGAATGCGACCTGGAGCAAGGGCGGCCTGATGTACGCGCTCCCCATCAAGTGAGCGCCTGACGCCGCGGTTCGGCGGGTGATATCGAACCCGCCGCGCCGCTGCCGGACCGAACAAACATGCGCATCGCGCTCGTCCATGCCCTGAAACATTCGATTGCGCCGATCGAGGCGTCGTTCGCCAAAGCTTGGCCGGATGCCATGCTGATGAATCTGCTCGACGACAGCCTGTCCGCCGACCTCGCGCGCGATGGCCGGCTTACCGACGCAATGACCGGACGCTTCCTTTCGCTCGGGCGTTACGCGGCCGCGACCTGCGCCGACGCGATCCTCTTCACGTGCTCGGCCTTCGGCCCTTGCATCGAGGCAGTCGCGCGCGAGCACGCCCCGATGCCGGTGCTGAAACCCAATGAAGCGATGATAGAGCAGGCCGTCGCGCGCGGCCGCAGGATCGGTTTGCTGGCGACGTTCGCGCCGACGCTGGCTTCGATGCCGCCGGAGTTTCCTCATCCCGTCGAGATCGTGCCAAAACTGGCAACCGGCGCGCTCGCGGCGCTGGATCGCGGTGACCGCGCCGAGCACGATCGCCTCGTGGCCGAAGCCTCCCGGCAATTGCGCGACTGCGACCTGATTGCGTTGGCGCAGTACAGCATGGCGCCCGCCGCTGCATTGGTCGCCGAGGCGTCGGGCCGCCCCGTGCTGACGACACCGGACAGCGCCATGCAGAAGTTGAAGGAATTGCTGTCGGCAGCTAACTAAGCGCTTGAAGGCGTGGTGGGCGCACCAGGGCTCGAACCTGGGACCCGATGATTAAGAGTCATCTGCTCTACCAACTGAGCTATGCGCCCGGAACCGGTCCGGAAATCCTTAGGCTTGGACGGCGTCGTTTAGCAAAGCGAATCCCCCCTGTCCAGCAAAGTGCTGAGGCTTCCCCCTACCCCGACGCACGAAAAAGCCGCCGGAATCCGACGGCTTTTTGCGTGTTTGGAAAATTTCCGGAGCTGCGCGGTTACAGCCGTTCGGGACCGGCTCCTCCATCACGCTCGCGGCCACGGTCCCGGTCATACCCACGATCCCGGTCGCCGCGATCGCCGCCGTCGTCGCGCTCAAAATCGCGATGACGCCAGCCTCCACCGCCGAAACGCCGTTCCATGTGGGTGAGGATCGCAAGGCGGCGCTTCTGGCCATCGTCGAGGGTCTTGTAGAGCGGATCGGCGGCATCGGCGATCTTCTTCATCGCCGCGGCCGTCGCGCCCATCGCCTCGGCGCGGTCGCGCAGGCGCGCCACCGGATCGCGGGGCTGCTGGCGGTTGTCGTCGCGCGTCGCATTCATCCGCGCATTGGCGCGTTCGATTCGGAGCTTGGCGAATTCCTTCACGGCGGACTCAACGGGCGGCCAGAGCTTTTCCTGATCGGCGTTGAGCTTCAGTCCGGCATGAACCGCCGCAATCCGCGCATCCGCGAACGCGGCCCGGTCCTCGGCGCTCATGCGCATGTGGTTGTGAAACCAGGGGCGGTGCTGGGCATAGACCGCTGTGGAGCCGGCGAGGACAAGCGCTGCGCTGCCGGCCAGAAGGATTTTCTTC
>JAXDNZ010000408.1:0-7370 GCA_034669185.1 Hyphomicrobiales bacterium | reverse complement strand
CGACGACGAACATTGCGGAGATCGCGCGCCAACTGCCGCGGTACGAGAAGATCATCACCGAACGCGTCGATCTCGATTACGAGGCCGTCAACACCGTCGGCAACGCGGTCGGGACGCGGCGCTGGGTGCGCGAGCGCGGCTTCCGCTCGCTGATCGTGGTGACGTCGAGCTATCACATGCCGCGCACCATGGCGGAGCTTGCCAAGCAGATGCCGGACATCGTGCTGATCCCGTTCCCGGTGGTGAGCGACAAGCTGCGCAACGAGCCGTGGTGGGCGAGCGCGCCGACCGCGCGGCTGATCCTGTCGGAATACGCCAAATACGTCGTCGCGCTGCTGCGCATGAGCATCGAGCCGATGTCGGCGGTGGATGTCGTCGGCAGCGTGCGCCACGACGCCAGGATGTGACCGTGCTGATGCTGCGCTCGGTCGCTTTCAACGTGCTGTTCTATCTCAACATCCTCGTTCACGTGATCGCAGGATTGCCGACATTCCTGATGCCGCGGCGGGCGACCCTCGCGATCGCGAAGTCATGGGGACGCACGAGCAACGTTCTGCTCCGCGCCGTGTGCGGGACAAAGATCGAATTCCGCGGGCTCGAGAAGATCCCGAAGGGCGCGCTGATCGTCGCGTCGAAGCACCAGTCGGTGTGGGAGACCTTCACGCTGGTCACGCTGCTCGACGACCCGGTCTACATCCTCAAGCGCGAGCTGACGTGGATTCCGTTTTTCGGCTGGTACCTGATCAAGGCCGGCATGATCGCGGTCAACCGCCGCGCGCGCGGCGCGGCGCTGACCGGGATGACCGAGGGCGCCCGCAAGGCGCTCGCGGACGGACGCCAGATCATCATCTTCCCGGAAGGCACGCGGCGCCCGCCCGGCGCGGACCCGGCCTACAAACACGGCGTCGTGCATCTTTATGCCGGGGCCGGAACGCCGTGCGTGCCGGTCGCGCTCAACTCCGGCCTGTTCTGGCCGCGGCGCAAGTTCCTGCGCTATCCCGGCACGATCCGCGTCGAGGTGCTCGATCCGATCCCGCCCGGGCTCGACCGGCACGCGTTCGCCGAGCGGCTCAAGCGCGACATCGAGACCGCGACCGCGCGGCTGATCGCCGAAGGCGAGAAAGATCTCGCCGCCTCACGATGATGCGGCGTGCGCCTCGTGCGGTCCGCGCAGCCGCTCCGCCAGCAGATGCAGGTCGCGGTCGTAGAGCCCGAGCGCTTCCAGCGCATGCACGGTCGAGAGCACGTAGTCGCGGTTGGCGCCGGACTGTCCGTGGCCCTGGCGCACCAGATGAAGCTGCGTCGCCAGATCGAGCCGTCCGGCATATTGCGGATGGCCGCGGTCCACCATGTAGACGAGGGCCGGCACGCGCCGCTCGGGCGTCGTCAGCAGCGTCACGCCGCGCACCGTCTCGCGGTAGACCATCGTGACCTGCTCGCGCGCCCGCAGATAGCTTATCGTCGCGCCGCGCCGCGCCGCCGTCACCCGGTAGGCGATGCCGCGGCATGCACCGCCGAGATCGAGGCCGAGCACGAGCCCCGGTCGTTCCGGCGTACCGCGATGCACGTGCGAGAACACGCACAGCCCGCGATGCGCGCCGGTGAGCCGCGCCGGCACACGCTCGACATGCTCGAAGCCGGGACGCCAGATCAGCGATCCGTAGCCGAAAACCCACAGGTCTTCGTCGCGATGTTCAAAGTCCATTGAAATGCAAGGCGTTGACAGAGCCGGCACGATCCGCTCGCCTAACAGCCCCGCCGGGTGCGCGCAATCGGGTGCCTTGATAGGGCCACATCGGGCCGCCAAGCCAGCCCGCGGAATGGGGCAGATGCTGCAACGGAACATGACCTATCACGCCGATCTCGCGCCGCGCCGCAGCAACTGGCTCATCGCGGCGCCGCTGATGGTCGTGCTCGCGCTCGCGGTCGCGTGGAGCGCGGTGTGGTACGCCGCCGCCGGCCGCGCGCGGACGCTGGTCGACGAATGGCGCGCCGAGCAGGCCAAGGCGGGCCGCGTATTCACCTGCGGCAGCCAGGCGGTCGGTGGCTACCCGTTCCGCATCGAGGTGCGCTGCGCCGATGCCGTCGCGGAACTCAAGGACACGCAGCCCGCCGTCGTGCTGAAACTCAAGCAGATCATCATCGTCGTTCAGGTGTGGGACACCAAGCTCCTGATCGCCGAGTTCACCGGGCCGTTGTCCGCGTCCGATCCGGGCCAGCCGGCCTATCTGACGGCGGACTGGACGCTGGCGCAGGCGAGTGTGCGCGGAACGCCCGCGCTGCCGGAGCGTGCCTCGATCGCGGTCGACGGCCTGAAGCTCGACGAGCCGGGCAGGCGGCTGATGGATGCGCAACATGCCGAATTCCACGCGCGCGTGCAGTTCGGCTCATGGCCGCACAATCCGGCGATCGACCTCGCCGCCAAGTTCGTGGCCGCGACCGCACCGAGCCTTATCCCGCTCGCCAAGGATCCGAGCGACCTCGACGTGGTCGCGGTGCTGCACGGCCTGAAGGATCTCTCGCCGAAGCCGACGCCGGTTCGCCTGCGCGAATGGCAGGCAGCGGGCGGGCGGCTCGAGGTGCAGAGCGCGCGCCTCGCGCAGGGTGACGCGGTTGCGACGGCGAACGGCACGCTGGCGTTGTCGCCGCGCGGTGCGCTCGACGGGACGCTCAAGCTCACGGCGGCCGGCGCGGAACGCTTCATTCCGGCGCTGACCGGCGACAAGCGGGGCGCCCCGGCCAGTCCCGAGCGCGGCGCGCCCGCACTCGATGCCATCGAGCGCGCGGTGCCGGGCATCGGCGCGGTCCGCATCGCGCCCGCGCAACAGACCCAGATCGCGACCGGGCTGCTTGCGCTGCTCGGGCAGCAGACCACGCTCGAAGGCAAGCCGGCGGTGGCGATGCCGCTCAAGTTCACCGACGGCACGGCGACGCTTGGCCCCATTCCGCTCGGCAAGGTGACGCCGCTGTTTTGAGGGTGGCTCGCTGGCGCGAGGCGCAATGCACGACGCGGTGATCATCGGAGGCGGGCACAACGGCCTCGTCTGCGCCGCCTATCTGGCGATGGCCGGCCTCAAGGTCGTGGTGCTGGAGCGGCGCGGCGTGGTCGGCGGAGCCGCGGTCACCGAAGAATTTCATCCCGGCTTCCGCAACTCTGTCGCCGCCTACACGGTCTCGCTGCTCAATCCGAAGGTCATCCGCGATCTCCGTCTTGCCGAGCACGGACTGCGCATCGTCGAGCGGCGGATCGCGAATTTCCTGCCGCTCGACGATGGGCGCTATCTGAAAGTCGGCGGCGGACGCACGCGTGAGGAAGTGGCGAAATTCTCCGAACGCGATGCCGCGCGGCTCGACGACTACGCGGCGCGGCTGGAGGCGGTCGCCGACGTGCTGCGCGCGCTCGCGCTGCAGACGCCGCCGAACGTCGTCGAAGGCCATCCGCTTGCGGCGATCGGCGAGCTGGTCAAGACCGGCCGGCTTGCGAACCGGCTGCGCGGGCTCGGCCTCGATCTGCAGCGCGAGCTGCTCGACCTGTTCACGGCGTCGGCCGGCCATTACCTCGATGGCTGGTTCGAGAGCGCGCCGATCAAGGCCGCCTACGGGTTCGACGGGATCGTCGGCAACTACGCGAGCCCCTACACGCCGGGCTCGGCTTACGTGCTGCTGCATCACTGCTTCGGTGAGGTGAACGGCCGGAAGGGCGCATGGGGCCATACGATCGGCGGCATGGGCGCGATCACCCAGGCGATGGCGAAAGCCGCGGCCTCGCACGGCGCGGAGATAAGCGTCGGCGCGGCCGTGCGCGAGGTCATCGTCGAGAAAGGCCGCGCGGTTGGCGTCGTCACCGAGACAGGGCAGACGATCCGCGCGCGCGCCGTGATCTCGAATCTCAATCCGAAACTGCTCTATCGCACTTTGATCGATGCCACGACGCTGCCGCCGGGCTTTGCCGAGCGCATGTCGAAATGGCGTTGCGGCTCGGGCACGTTCCGCATGAACGTCGCGCTGTCGGAATTGCCGGATTTCACCTGCCTGCCGGGGCGCGAGGCCGCCGATCACCACACCGCCGGCATCATCCTGGCGCCGTCGCTCGCCTACATGGAGCAGGCCTATTTCGACGCCCGCAGGTTCGGCTGGTCGAAGAGGCCGATTGTCGAGCTGGTGATCCCTTCGACGCTCGACGATACGCTGGCGCCGAAGGGCGCGCACGTCGCGAGCCTGTTTTGCCAGCATGTCGCGCCGGAGTTGCCCGACGGATCGTCATGGGACGATCACCGCGAAACGGTCGCCGACCTGATGATCGAAACCGTCGACCGCTATGCGCCGAATTTTTCGCGCGCCGTGCTCGGGCGGCAGATCTTCTCGCCGCTCGATCTCGAACGCACCTTCGGTCTCGTCGGCGGCGACATCTTTCACGGCGCGCTCGATCTTGGGCAGATGTTCTCGGCCCGGCCGATGCTCGGTCATGCGGATTACCGCGGGCCTTTACCCGGTCTCTATATGTGCGGCTCCGGCACGCATCCGGGCGGCGGCGTGACGGGGTTGCCCGGGCACAACGCGGCACGGGAGATCTTGCGGGATTTGGGACGGCGTTGATGGGCACTGCTCTCTCGTAATCCCTCCCCCGAAGGGGGAGGGTGCGAGCGCAGCGAGCCGGGTGGGGTTCTTCCGGGTCGCGCGAGCCCCACCCCCGCGCTACGCGCGGACCCTGCCCCTGCGGGGGAGGGATAAGCGCTACTCGCTGTCCGCCGCGTAGGGCCTCGGCAGCGGCGCAATCGGCTTGCCCGGATGCGCGCGGCCGAAGTCGGGCGCGGCCGAATCCTGTCCGATCTGCACGATGCCGCGGCGGATCGCCCGCGTGCGCGTGAAGTGATCGAACAACGCGTCGCCGTCGCCGCTTTCCATGGCGGCCGTGAGCTTGGAAAGATCCTCGCTGAACTGCGACAGCATTTCCAACACCGCGTCCTTGTTGTGCAGGAACACGTCGCGCCACATCGTCGGGTCGGATGCCGCGATGCGGGTGAAGTCGCGGAAGCCGCCGGCGGAGAACTTCAGCACCTCGGAGCGCGACACGGTCGAGAATTCTTCCGCGGTGCCGACGATCGTGTAGGCGATCAGATGTGGCAGGTGGCTGGTGATCGCGAGCACGAGGTCATGATGCTGCGCCGTCATGGTCTCGACATTGGCGCCGAGCGCCGCCCAGAACGCGCGCAATGTCTCGACCGCATCCTCATCGGCGCCCTCGGGAGGCGTGAGGATGCACCACCGGTTGACGAACAGTTCGGGAAAACCCGAATCGGGCCCGGAATTCTCCGTGCCGGCGACGGGGTGCGCCGGAATGAGATGCACGCCTGCCGGAATATGCGGCGCCATGTCGGCAAGCACCGAACCCTTGACCGAGCCGACGTCGGAGACGATCGCGCCGGCTTTGAGATGCGGCGCGATCTCTTTGGCGACAGGCCCGCTCGCGCCGACCGGAATACACACGATGACGAGGTCGGCGCCCTTTGCGGCCTCGGCGTTGGTCTCGACCACGTGGTCGGCGATACCGAGCTCGACGACGCGCTTGCGCGTTTCGGCCGAGCGCGCCGTCGCAACGATCGTCTTCGCGGCGCCGTATTCGCGCGCGGCGCGCGCGATCGAGCCGCCGATCAGGCCGACGCCGATCAGCGCGAGGCGGTCGATGACGGGACCTTGATTGGACACACGCTCTCTCCGCGAACTCAGTCGGCTCCCTCCCCCCATAGCCCGTCGAAGACGGGCGTGAACGCCCTGACGGCGGGGGAGGGTTGGGGAGGGGGGTCATGCCGTGAGCGAGCAAAAGCCACGACGACCCCCACCCCTAACCCCTCGCCACAAGGGGGAGGAGAACGCACCGCGCTCGTGGTGAGACTTGCACTCACCCCGTCTTCCCCATCAGTTCGGCGAGCGTCGCGACGGTGAGGCGGTTTGCCTCCTCGGTGCCGATGCTCATGCGCAGCGCGTTCGGCAGCTGATAGGCGCTGACCGCGCGCATCACCACGCCGCGCGAGGTTAGCAGCGCGTCGGCGTCCTTGGCGGTCTTGCCCTTGGTGTCGGGGAAGTGGATCAGGATGAAATTGCCGACGCTCGGCGTCACCGTGAGGCCGAGCCTGGTGATCTCCTCGGTGAGCCACGCCAGCCACGTCTCGTTATGCTGGCGCGAGCGCTCGAGATGTGCGGTGTCGGCGATCGCCGCGACACCGGCCGCGATCGAGGGCGCACCCACGTTGAACGGTCCGCGGATGCGGTTGAGCGCGTCGGCGACCGGCGCCGGCGCGTAGAGCCAGCCCAGACGCAACCCTGCGAGGCCGTAGATCTTGGAGAACGTGCGCGTCATCACGACGTTGTCCGAGGTCGCGACCAGCTCGATGCCAGACTCATAGTCGTTGCGGCGCACATATTCGGCGTAGGCGGAGTCGATCACCAGCAGCACATGCTTCGGCAGTCCGGCGTGCAGGCGCTTGACCTCATCGAACGGAATGTAGGTGCCGGTCGGATTGTTCGGGTTCGCCAGGAACACGATTTTCGTGCGCGCCGTCACCCTGGCGAGGATCGCGTCCACGTCGGCGGTGAAATCCTTCTCGGGCGCAACGACAGGCGTCGCGCCCGCCCCGAGCGTCGCGATCGGGTAGACCAGAAAGCCGTGCGTGGTGTGGATCGCCTCGTCGCCATCCTTGAGGTAGGCGCGCGCCAGCAGGTTGAGAAGATCGTCCGAGCCCGCCCCGCACACGATGCGGTTGGGATCGAGCCCGTACGTCCGCCCGATCGCTTCGCGCAACGCGGTCGCCGAACCGTCCGGATAGTCGTGCAGCGTCTGCGCCTGGGCGAGATAGGCCTCGATCGCGCGCGGGCTCGCGCCCAACGGCGTCTCGTTGGAGGAGAGCTTGTGCACCTTCGCGACGCCGGGCGCGTGGCTCTTGCCCGGCACATAGGCCTTGATGGTGAGCACGCCGGGACGCGGCTCTGGACGCTCGTGCACGCTCATCGATCCGTTCCGTTCGAGAAAGAGGCGCCGCTACAGAGAAGGCACGGCGCCATTGGCGGCGACCGTATAGCGCCTCGCGTGGCTGCCGACGAGGGCCTTGGAGCGCACCGAAGCGCCGGCCGCAACCAGCGCGGCTTCGAGCTTGTCGAGGCTGCCGCGCGTGACGGACGCGAGCAACGCGGCGGCCTCGAAGCCGCGGTCGCCCACCGCAACCACCTCGGCAAGCGCAGCCACGGCCTGCGCCGCGGCCGGGCCCCAGCCGGCCAGGCGGATGCTCCAGGTCTCGACGTCCGGGATGAGCGCGTCCGGGTGCGGGCGTGCGATCGCGAACACCGGCAGGCCGGCCGGATGGTCGGTACGCTCC
>JAXDNZ010000407.1:0-2699 GCA_034669185.1 Hyphomicrobiales bacterium | reverse complement strand
CGACGAGAGCGGATTGTCGAACACCGACACGGCGGACGCCTCGTAGGACTTGCGCGAGAGCACGCGCAGGCCCCTGGCGTTCATCGGCACCGCGCAGGAGAACGCGAGATCCTCTTCGCCGGGCTTCAGCGGCTGCAGATTCGCGACGAACACTTCGTTGGCCATGATCGACGAGGTGCCGAGCAGCTTGGCACCGCGGATGGTGATGCCGCCGGAATCCTCATCCACGATCTTGGCGACCAGGCCCTCGGCCTGATCGCCCCAGTCCTTGGCGCGCTCGGCCTGCGGGTTGATGATCACGTAAGTGAGGAAATAGTCGTTGCGGCTCGCCTCCTCGAAATAGTCGCGCAGCGCCTTGGCGCGCGCCGGCCCGTGTTTCTCGAACACCTCGATGCCGATACGCTGGCCGACCAGCGTGGAGGCGACGTGATCGGGCGAGCGGCCCATGAAGCCGCAATGCAGCGACGCCCAGGTCTGCATCGCCTTCCTTCGCTGCACCATCTCGGCGTGGTTGCGCGGAAGCTGCCAGCAGCGATTGACGCGCCGGTTCGAGCCTTCCGGCGTGAACGTCATCAGCTCGATATTCTCAGGTCGCGCCTGGAAATCGTAGAGCGCGGCGGCCGAGCGGACGGAATTGCGGAACGCCGGGTGCGACGTGACGTCATTCACGAGCCTGCCGTCGATGTAGACGGTGCGGCCGTCCTGCAGCGACTTGATGTGCCCGGCGGCGGTCTTGGCTGTCGTCATGCGGCGTCTCTTTGCATTTGTGCCGGGAAATGCTCGGTCAGGTCAGGCCGTCCAGCCCTTTGATCTCGCTCGCCCTTGGACCGCCGACGCGATGGTTCGGCCGGCCGCGGCTCGCGTAGGCGGCGATGATCGCGATCTCGTCGGGCAACGGCGCGTCGGGGAGCATGACCGTCATGCCGTCGTAGTGCGAGCGGACGTAGAGCGCGTCCTTGTGCGCAAGCGGGATATCGATCGCCATGCCCGGCGCGGCGCGCTTGGTCAGCGATGAAATCCACGCCTTGCCGCCGCCGGCAGCCGCGCGCATCTCGTTGCCAAATACGGTGGTCAGCATCGCGACGCCATGCTCCTGCTCGCCGTTCAGGCCGATCAGCGCGGCCTTGCCATAGCTCTCGGCCGGCGCTCCGAGCAGCGCCATCGCGATGGCGCAAATCTGGCGGCCGATCTCGGCGCTGGCATCGGTGAGCGGCTTGAGGTCGCCCTCGAACCGGCCGGCGAACGGGTTGTCGACGACCGCGACCGCCGCGACCTTGCGCAGCGCCGGCTCGACTCGCTGGCCGGCCTCGGTGCGGATCTCGTCCGCGAAAGTCAGCACGCGCTTGATGTTCAAGGCTGAGCTCCCCTGTGCCGTCGGCAGTTTACGTTGATCGTGGGTCCAAGCGAAATGAGCGATTTGGTTGTATTCAAGAGGCGCGCTGGCCCAAGCGCCGCGCGTCCATTAGCATTCGCGCCCGCGCCAGCCGGGGATGCCGCGCCGTATGAAGCCGCCGCCGTTCGAGTATGTGGTCGCCGAGAGCGTCGACGGCGCGGTCGCGGCGCTCGGGCGCGGCGAGGCCAAGATCATCGCCGGCGGGCAGAGCCTCGTGCCGATGCTCAATTTCCGGCTGCTGCGGCCGACGATCCTCGTGGACATCAACCGGCTGCCAGGGCTCGCCCGCATCGAGGACGGCGGCGACGCGATCCGGGTCGGCGCGCTGACGCGGCACCATCAGCTCGAGACATCGCCCGTCATCGCGGAGCATTTCCCCATGCTGGCGGACGCCATGACGCACGTGGCTCATCTGGCGATCCGCAATCGGGGCACCATCGGCGGCAGCCTTTCTCATGCCGACCCCGCGGCCGAACTGCCGATGATGGCGCTGCTGCTCGACGCGACGCTCGTCATTACGTCGCCCACGCGCAAGCGCACGCTCGCGGCGAAGGACTTCTTCCTCGGCGCGCTCAGCGTCGATCTCGGCGCGGAAGACCTCATGACCGAGATCGCGTTTCCCAAGCTGCCGGAGCGCACCGGCTGGGGCTTCGAAGAGGTCGCGCGCCGGCACGGCGACTTCGCGCTGGCGGCGGTCGCCGCAACGTTGACGGTGTCGGACGGCAAGATCGCCCAAGCGCGGATCGCCATGACCGGCGTGGACGAGACCGCAATACGCGCCGATCGCGCCGAGGCCATGCTGCTCGGACAGGCGTTCTCCCCTGCGCTGCGCGAGGGCGCGATCGGCGCGGTGCGCGCCAGCGTCACGCCGAACACCGACCTGCATGCATCCGCGGACTATCGCCGTCATCTCGTCGGGGTGCTGGCTGGACGCGCGCTCGACGCGGCCTGGCGCCGCGCGGGAGCCGCCGCATGAGCGCGCGCACGATCCACGTCACCGTCAACGGCACGGCGTACGAGCGCAGCGTCGAGCCGCGCCTGCTGCTTTGCGACTTTCTGCGCGGCACGCTCGGCTTGACCGGCACGCATGTCGGCTGCGAGCACGGCGTGTGCGGCGCCTGCACCGTGCTGGTCGATGGCGACAGCATGCGCGCATGCCTGTTGTTCGCCGTGCAGCTCGACGGCTGTACGGTCGAGACCGTGGAGAGCCTGGGCACGCCCGCGCGCCTGGGTCCACTGCAGGAAGCCTTCCGCGAGCATCACGCACTGCAGTGCGGCTTCTGCACGCCCGGCATGCTGATGACGG
>JAXDNZ010000406.1:0-3176 GCA_034669185.1 Hyphomicrobiales bacterium | reverse complement strand
CATCCATCTCGACAAGTCCGCGATCCTTGATCGCTGCAAGGCGGACAAGGGCGATCTCGAGGAGGCGATCGGCGAGGTCGCCAGAGCGAAAAAGAACTTCACGCCGGAAGACGTCTACAATCGGGCCAGGCGCACGCTTGAAAAGAGCATCCTCAACGGCACCACCCACATGCGCACGCAGCTCGAGGTCGATCCCGGCATCGGGCTGCGCGGGCTCGAAGGCGTGCGCGCGCTGATCGACGAATACAAATGGGCCATCGATATCGAGATCTGCATCTTCCCGCAGGAAGGGCTGCTCAACAATCCGGGGACCGACGAGCTGATCGTCGAGGCGCTTAAGACTGGCGGCAGTGTTGTTGGCGCGGCACCTTACACCGACTCCAGCCCGCACGGTCAGATCGACCGCGTGTTCGAGATCGCACGCGAGTTCGATATCGACATCGACATGCATCTCGATTTCGGGCCCGATCCGGACGATCTCGACCTGCTTTACGTCTGCGAACAGACCGAAAAATTCAAATACGGCGGACGCGTCGCGATCGGCCATGTCACCAAGCTCTCGGGTGCGCCTCCGGCACTGCTGGAGCGCTGCGCCAAGCGCATGGCGGACGCGGGCGTCGCGCTCACGGTGCTGCCCTCGACCGACCTGTATCTGATGGGCCGCCACATGGATCACAGCGTCATGCGCGGTGTCGCCGCCTCGCACAAGCTGCTGCATCACGGCGTCAACTGCTCGCTCTCGACCAACAACGTGCTCAATCCGTTCACGCCGTTTGGCGACTGTTCGCTGGTGCGCATGGCGAATCTCTATGCCAACATCTGTCAGGTCGGCGCACGCGGCGATATTCGCGAATGCTTCAATATGATCTCGTCGCGCTCCGCGAAACTAATGAACCTGAAGAACTATGGTCTCACCCCCGGCTGCTTCGCGGATCTGGTGGTTCTGGACGCGACCAGCGCCGAGGACGCAGTCGCGGAACTCGCGCCGGTGCTGTTCGCGTTCAAGCGCGGGCGCAAGACCGTGTCGCGTGCCCGTGCAGAACTGCATCGGCCGCAATGAACAATCTTGCGTTCGGCCATCCAATGCGCGAATGCAGATATGCAATTTTTACGCGTAAAGGCATCCGTGCGAACCAAACCCAAGCCAAAGGCAGCTGAAGGTCCGGCGCAACCGGCCGAACCGGCGCGCGCCGAGCGCGCCGACAGGCATCTGATGGAAGCCCTCGGTGCGCAGGTGAAGGCACTGCGCCAGGCGCTCAGCATCACGGCCTCGGAAGTGGCGCAGGCCGCGGATCTTTCCGTCGCGATGCTGTCGAAGATCGAGAACGGTCAGACCGCGCCGTCGCTCGCGACGCTCCAGTCGCTCGCGGCCGCGCTGAATGTGCCGATCACCGCGCTCTTCACCAAATTCGATCAAAAGCGCGATGCGACCTTCGTCAAAGCGGGCCAAGGACTTGCAATCGACCGGCGCGGCACGCGGGCCGGCCATCGCTACGAGCTGCTCGGCCACTCGGTCCACGCGCCCGTCAAGATCGAGCCGTTCCTGATAACGCTCGATGACACCTCAGATGCCTATCCGGTGTTCCAGCACGCCGGCTATGAATTCATCTATATGCTGTCGGGCGAGGTGACCTACCGCCACGCCGACCGCAGCTATTTGTTGCAGGCCGGAGATTCGCTGTTCTTCGATTCCGAAGCCCCGCACGGTCCCGAGGAGTTGCGCCGGCTTCCGGCGCGTTACCTGTCGATCATTGTATCGATGCCTTGATGTGCTCGGTCGGGTTTCCTGAAATGAAAAAATATTGACTGTTGGTTGACATCAGGCGACCCGTCGCTCAAATTACAGGCGCAACGCCGCGAGGCCACATGTGCGGAAACGTTGGGCAATTCCTGAAAAATCGATCAATGCAGGACGACCACGGCCGCCTGACCGGCCTGATGATGCGCGAACTGCGCGACCGTGGCCCCGATAGCGCGGGTTTTGCCATCTATGGCCGCGAGTGCAACGGCACAACGAAAATCTGCGTCGTAGACCGTGACGTTCCGGTCGATTGGGCGGCGGTCGCCAAGCGGCTCGGCGACGCCGTCGGCGCCGATGTCGCAGTGGAAAAGATCGAGGACCACGCGATCCTGCACACCAGCGGCGCGGGCGATACCGCGCGCAAATGGCTGATCGACAACGTGCCGATGGCGTATGTGCTGAGCCAGGGCCAATCGATCGAGGTATTCAAGGGCGTCGGCAATCCCGCGACGATCATCGATCGTCTTGATCTCGAGCATCGCGTTGGAACCCACGCAATCGGCCACACCCGCATGGCGACCGAGTCTGCCGTCACGGTCGCGGGGTCGCATCCCTTCTCGACCGGCGACGACACCTGTCTGGTGCACAACGGTTCGCTCTCCAACCACAATCGCCTGCGTGAACAGCTCGTGCGGCGGGGCGAGCGCTTCCAGACCGACAATGACAGCGAGGTAGCGGCCGCGTATCTCGGCTCGCGCATGCGGGCGGGCGACACGCTGGAAGCGGCGCTCAAGAATGGACTGAAGGATCTCGACGGCTTCTATACCTTCGTGGTCGGTACGCGCGACGGATTTGCGGTGATCCGCGATCCGGTCGCCTGCAAGCCGGCTGTCATCGCCGAGACCGACGACTGGGTCGCGATGGCGACGGAATATCGCGCCATCGCGCCGCTGCCCGGCGCCGAACATGCCAACATGTGGGAACCTGAGCCAGCGACGGTCTACTCGTGGAGCCGGGCCGCCTGACGATGCTGCATCCTTACGCTTCGCCGAGCATGACGGCGCGCAACTCGGTCCTCGATCTTGCCGAAATGTCGTTGCGCGACGTCAACCAGGTTCTGCATGACGCCGGCAGCGGCGATTTCCTGATCCGCAATTCCCGCGGCGCGCATTCGCTCGCCTGCGGGCTCGACGGCGACATGGCGGTCACCATCGACGGCCATGTCGGCTATTACTGTGCCGGCATGAACCAGCGCGCGAGCGTTACGGTGAACGGCAACGCCGGGACGGGTTTGGCCGAGAACATGATGTCCGGACGCGTGCATGTGAAGGGCGATGCCTCCCAGTCCGCGGGCGCGACCGGCTGCGGCGGCCTTCTCGTGATCGACGGCAATGCATCGGCGCGCTGCGGCATTGCGTTGCGCGGCCTCGACATC
>JAXDNZ010000405.1:0-6272 GCA_034669185.1 Hyphomicrobiales bacterium | reverse complement strand
TCCCGCCCGCCTTGGTGATCGCGGCGACCACGGCGGCGGCGGCCGACATCCCGCCGGCGGTGAAAAAATCGGGCGGCGCGTTGAAGCGCTTCTGGTGCTCGGCGACGAGCCAGTCGTTCACCGGGTTCTTCGGGATCTCGTAATAGTAGTAGGTGGCGCCTTCCATGCCGGGCAGCGTCTTGTAGCCGGCCATCGCCGGCAGGATGTTGCCGCCGGTCGACAACTCGATGCCGTAGCGGCCGGGGTTCATGTCCTGCAGCTTGGTCATCGGCGACGCGCCGGCCCAGATCACCCAGATGATCTTCTTGCCCGGCTTGTCCTTGAGCGCATCGAACAGGCGCTGCGCCGGCGCGGTGAAATCGGTCGTGTTCATCGGCGCGTATTCTTCCGCCGCGAGAGTCGCGCCGGTCTGCGCCAGCGCCGCCTTGAAGGCGGCAACGCCGTCGCGGCCGAACGCATAATCCTGCGCCAGCGTCGCGACGGTCACGCCGGGCTTGCCGATCGCGACCGCATTCGAGATCGCGTCCTGCGAGGAGTTGCGCGCGGTGCGGAAGATGTAGCGGTTCCACTTCTCGCCGGTGATCTGGTCGGCGACCGCGGGCTCGACCAGAAGGATCTTCTTGTGCTCCTCGGCGACGGGCAGCATCGCGAGCGCGGCGGCGGATGACGTGGTGCCGATCGCGATGTCCGCTTTGTCGTCCTCATAGGCTTCGGCGAGCGCGGTCTTGGCGACGTCGGGCTTGGTCTGATCGTCCTTGACGATGAGCACGATCTTGCGCCCGTCGAGGGTCATCGAACCCTTGGTGGCGTACTCAAAGCCGAGCCGCAGGCCCGCCTCTGTCTGCTTGGCATAGGCTTCGAGCGGGCCGGTCTTGCCGTAGATCAGCGCGATTTTCAGGTCCTGGGCGGCTGCATTGCCCATGGCAAGCGCGCCGATCGCGGCCGAGATGAGAAATTTTCGCACGTTTTCCTCCCGTGAAATCTGATCGACACCTAGCAACGTGCGGTGCACAAAAGCAATGGGCGGCACCTCTCGCGTGCCCGGCTCTCACCAGAATTGCGGCTTCCATACCATGAGGGCGAAGATCGCGATCACCGACAGGAAGGCGGGCCAGCCGAGCACGAACCAGATCCGGTACAGCCGATGGTATTCGGGAGGAAGCACGGCGTTGAGGCTCGCCGCCTCCTCGGCCATCCGGCGCAGGCGGACCTGGATCCACACGACCGGCAGCCAGCACACGCCGGTGAACACATAGAGCGCGAGCGAGACGATCACCCAGGACTCCTGCCACGCGTAGCCGACCAAATCTACCAGCGCCGCCACGGTGAGCGGCTGCGCAATGATGGCGGTCGCCGTGAAGACGACGTCGGCGAGGACAACGATACGCGCGGTGTGCGCGATGATCTCGGGCCGGCGCGTGCGATGCGCCATCAGCATGAAGAATGCGATGCCAAGGCCGGTGCCGAACAGCACCGCGGCGCCGAGAATGTGCGCCAGCTTGAGCGCGAACTGCAGGTCGGTCATCGCTCGTCGATGATGGCAAGCGTGAGCGCAGTCGCCAACAGCATCGGAATGATTTTCGTCAGCGGGCCGAGCGGATCGAGCCAGAGGTGCGGCGCGAGGAGCGTCCCGGCGAGCAGGTAGCCGAGCGTCGCGATGAGCATGATGATGAGAATGCACCGGGCCATGCGGCGGATGCACAGCAACAGACCCATCACGATGTCGAACCAGGCGCCCCAGATCACCGTGAGGCGCGCAGTGTCAGGCTCGGTACCGGTCGCGATCATCTGGGCGATCGCCGACGCGCGGCCCGGCCCGAGCGCGAGCGCGCCGGTGACGAGCCAGAACAAGGCCAGACCCATGATCGCGATCGGCTTGAGGAGATAGAGCCGTGCAAACCAGCGGTCCTGAACGTTCGCCGGGCGGGCGTTGAGAATATCGTCGAGGCTCATCGGCGCGATGCCGGTTGCGGCGATCCAAGGCGCCGGATCGCCGACCACGCCGGCCTCAAGTTGCTTCAGCGCGGTCGTTCGCGCCGGACTGCGCCAGCCCAGCAGGCCGAGCGCGTCGGCGGCAAGTCCGGTCGCGCGTTCGACAACGGCGGGCACGCGGATCACCGCACGCGGCGGAAAACCGAGCCAGCGGCGGATCGCCATGACGATGTCGCGCAGCCTGTGAACCTGCGGATGCGCGACATCCCAGGTGACTTTGGCCGGCGCATTCGGCCTAAGGCAGCGCGCCACGGTCTCGGCGACGTCCTCGACGCTCTCAACCTGGATTTTGCTGTCGGCGGCGATCAGCGGCGTCACGCCCGGGAATGCCGCGATGGCGCGCAGCATCGCGCTGCCGCCATAGACCGCCGGGGCGAGGACCAGCGCCGGCCGCAGGATCACCCAATCGAAGCTGCGGCGTGCAAGATCGTGCTCGGCCTCGGCCTTGCCGCGCGAGAATTCGGTCGGGCCTGACGTTTCCGCACCGATCGCCGAGATGTGGACCGCGCGAAT
The DNA here is from genome assembly GCA_034669185.1 of Hyphomicrobiales bacterium. Lineage (GTDB taxonomy): Bacteria > Pseudomonadota > Alphaproteobacteria > Rhizobiales > Xanthobacteraceae > PALSA-894. The sequence continues at coordinate 3,767 of JAXDNZ010000405.1, read as the reverse complement.
CCGCGCCTGCTCGCAGGCCGAAAACAGCGCCCCGGTTGCTTCGACATGGACGCGATGCGCGTCATCACGCAAGCCGCCCTGCAGCACGCCGACGCAGTTCACCACCGCGTCGATGTTCGCGAGCAGCGGGCGCCATGCCTCGGCCGTCGTCAGCTTGTTGAAGTCCGCCGCGACCCACTGTTCGGCTGGAAGCCGCTTTCCTTTCGCGACGTCGCGCCCGGCGCCCACCACCACATGCTCGCGCGCAAGCCGCGCCAGCACCGCCGATCCGATCAACCCATAGGCGCCGGTCACCAGCACGCGCATGGATTTGCTGCTTGCGGCCGACGCGAGATCAGCGCGGCCGCCGCGGCTGAAGCGTGGTGCCGCGATAGAGGTCGGCGAGCGTACAGCGCAAGCCGAACTCCTCAAGCCGCAGCTCGTCCGTCATTGCGCTCAGATCGACGTCGGCCCAACCGCTGCTGGACAGCAAGGAGACGCGAACACTGATGCGCGCCTGTTCGATCACGAGGACACAGCGGCAGTCTGGATGGCGTTTATAGACGTCGCGCTTGCTCTCCACAGTCTTGCGGTCGCTCTTCGAGACGACCTCGGCTGCGAGATAGAAGCGATCCGCATAGCGCTCGTCACCGGGTGCATCGGCATCCACCACGATGACATCAGGTTCGGGATCGTAGTTCGGCGCGACGGGCGCGAGGTTCAGCCCCGAGCGCTGATACGCGGCAAACTGCGGCCGGCGCTCCTCGAAAGCGTCGTTCATTAGCCGCTCTAGATTGCTTGCAATGCGCTGATGGTCTCTCGTAGCGGGGGCCATCATCATGGCGACACCGCCGATGAGTTCCCAGTGTTCCTCATCGGGCCGGGTCTCAACGAACGCACGAAACGCGTCGATCGACAGCGGCTCGAATTCGCGCTGTGGTGCGCCGGCCATCCTGTGCTCCTGCGTGCGACGCCAGCTATCCTACATGCAATCGCGCCCGCGGACAGCATGACACCGCGCCAAGGCGGCCGACCAGCCGATCAGAACGGTATCTCGTCGTCGAGGTCGCCGCGCTTGCCGGCACCCGCCATCGCGGGTTGGCGCGCCGCCGGGCGGGACGACCCGAAATCGCTGTTGTCCTGGCTGGTGTCGGCCCCGCCTCCGCCACCGGCCCGGTCGAGCATGGTGAGTGCCGAGTTGAAGCCCTGCAGCACGATCTCGGTCGAATATTTCTCGACGCCCTGGGCGTCGGTGTATTTGCGCGTCTGCAACTGGCCTTCCAGATAGACCTTCGAGCCCTTCTTCAAATACTGCTCGGCAATCTTGGCGAGGCCCTCGCTGAAGATCACGACGCGATGCCACTCGGTCTTCTCTTTCCGCTCCCCGGTGTTCTTGTCGCGCCAGCTCTCCGACGTCGCGACGCTCAGGTTCACGACCGGACGGCCGTCCTGCATGCGCCGTACCTCCGGATCCTTGCCGAGATTCCCGACCAGAATGACCTTGTTGACCGAACCCGCCATCGTTGTTCTCCACTCGTCCTGAAAATCACCCTACGCTTTCGCTGCCCTGCCCGCGCCCACGCGCGCGACTTGTCCACCCCAAAACGAGCGCTCTTCAGCCGCGATGTTCTCTTTTTGTTCTAGCATGCAGGAACCAGCCCTGCAAGCCGGTTTCCGCGCAACACAAGCAGCTAGTGCCCGATATCCACCAGCGAGCCGCCGTCGACCGGCAGCTGCACGCCGGTGATGAAGTTTGCCTCGTCGGAGGCAAGGAACAGCGCGGCGTTCGCCACGTCCCAGGCGGTGCCCATCTTCTTGCGCAGCGGCACGCGCGCATCGCGCATCGCCGCGACTTCGGCGCGGCTCTTGCCCGAATGGCGCGCGCGGGTGTCGACCGCCATCGGCGTATCCATCAGCCCGGGCAGGATCACGTTCGAGCGGATGCCGTATTCGGCATTCTGGATCGCGATCTGTTGCTGATACGCGATCATCGCGGATTTCGAGATCTTGTAAGCCACGTAGGGGTATTTCTCCCACGCGGCGAGCGACGAGATGCCGAGGATCACGCCGGACTTCTGCGCGCGCATGATCGGGAGCACGTGCTTCACCGCCATCACCATGCCGCGCAAATTGACCGCCATGATGCGGTCGAAGGCTTCCTCGGTGATCTCGGTCGGCGGCGCGTCGCCGCCCGCGATGCTGAAGCCCACATTGTAGTGAAGGACATCGATGCGCCCCCAGCGGCGGTGCGCGTGCGCGATCATCTCGCGCAGCGTCGCCTCCTTGGTGACGTCGGCCTCGAACGGCACGCATTCGCCGCCGCCTTTCGCCTCCTTGGCGGCCATCAGGCAGGTCTCCTCGGCCGAGGCGAGATCGCGGTCGACGGCGAGCACCTTGGCGCCTTCCTGCACGAAACGGATGACGGTCGCCCGCCCGTTGCCCATCCCGGTTCCCGGGCCCTGCCCGGCTCCGACGATGATCGCGGTCTTGTCTTTCAGGCGCATCTTCCCAAATCTCTTCTTGTCGGCGCCGGAAAGCGGCGCGTCGGCGGCGCCGGATCTCGGCGCCGGAACCGTTATCCACAATGCGTGTCGCACCGCCAGCCCTGCCGTGTCATGGCTGGACTGGCCAAATCAACCTGTTCTCATTATGTTCCCGCGCCGATGAACGACCTTTTTGACAAGAACCGCCCGCGCCGCAACCTCGACGGCGGGCGCGTGATCGCGATCCGCGGCGCGCGCGAGCACAATCTGAAAGGCATCGACGTCGAAATTCCGCGCGACCAGCTCGTGGTGTTCACCGGCCTGTCCGGGTCGGGCAAGTCCTCGCTCGCCTTCGACACGATTTACGCGGAAGGGCAGCGCCGCTACGTCGAGAGCCTCTCGGCCTACGCGCGCCAATTCCTCGAGATGATGCAGAAGCCGGACGTCGACCAGATCGACGGCCTCTCGCCCGCCATCTCGATCGAGCAGAAGACGACCTCGAAGAACCCGCGCTCGACCGTGGGCACCGTCACCGAGATCTACGACTACATGCGCCTGCTGTGGGCCCGCGTCGGCGTGCCCTATTCGCCTGCCACCGGCCTGCCGATCGAGAGCCAGACGGTGAGCCAGATGGTCGACCGCATCCTGGGCCTGCCCGAGGGCACGCGGCTCTACCTGCTGGCGCCGGTGGTGCGCGGCCGCAAGGGCGAGTACCGCAAGGAACTCGCCGAATTCCTCAAGAAGGGCTACCAGCGGGTCAAGGTCGACGGCGCCTTCTACGAGATCGCCGAGGTGCCGGCGCTCGACAAGAAATTCACCCACGACATCGACGTGGTGGTCGACCGCATCGTGGTGCGCGCCGACATCGGCACGCGGCTCGCCGACTCGCTCGAACAGGCGCTGAAGCTCGCCGATGGCCTCGCCATCGCGGAGGTGGTCGACGCCGCCGCGGTCACGGGCGCGAAGGCCAACAAGCAGCGCAACGAAACCTCCGACCGCCTGATCTTCTCGGAAAAATTCGCCTGCCCGGTGTCCGGTTTCACCATTCCGGAGATCGAGCCCAGACTCTTCTCCTTCAACAACCCGTTCGGCGCCTGCCCGAAATGCGGCGGCCTCGGCGTCGAGCAGCACATCGATGCCGACCTCGTCATCCCGGACCGTGACCGCACGCTCAAAGGCGGCGCGATCGCGCCGTGGGCGAAGTCGTCGAGCCCCTACTACACGCAGACGCTCCAGGCGCTCGGCAAGCACTACCGGTTCACGCTCGACACCAAATGGAAGGACCTGCCGAAGACCGCGCAAAAG
>JAXDNZ010000404.1:0-3495 GCA_034669185.1 Hyphomicrobiales bacterium | reverse complement strand
GGTGACGAACAGCGGCCAGATCAGGTCGTCGGCGGTGAGCACGGTCTCGCGCACCATGCGCCGCGTCCACTCGGCCTTGCGGTTGCGCCGCATGCGGGTGGTGAGATCGAGCGACGGCGTGCGCGCCTCGGTCTCGACCGGCTTGAGCCGGCTCTCGATCGGGCGGCCGTATTTCAACGCCATCAAGCAGCTCCTGCTTCGAACCGCCCCAATCTAGCCGGTTCGCCGCCGCGCCACCACTGTCTGCTGTGCGCGGCGCTTGCGCGCCGATTGCCGGGCGGCGGGGTGCATGTCACCTTACGGACATAGGCGCGAGGGGGATCGACCGATGAGCATGACGCACCCGCCGACAGAACCGGCGGTTCCGCCGCCCGCGCCGCCGGCGGCCGGGAACGACTGGGCGCTGGCCGTCTACATCCTCTATCTCGCGGCCTTTGTGGTCGGGATCACGTCGATCGCCGGGGTGATCATCGCCTATGTGAAGATCGACACCGCGAACCCGGTGGAGGCGACGCACTATCGCTTCCAGATCCGGACCTTCTGGATCAGCGTTCTCTACTGGGTCGTCGGCTGCGTGCTGGTGCTCGTGGTGATCGGCTTTGCGGTCCTGGCCTGGTGGTTCATCTGGTACCTGATCCGCAACATCAAGGGCATTCTGGCGCTCAACGAAAGACGGCCGATCGCGAACCCGACCTCTTGGATGTTCGGATGACCGGTGCGTTGACGGCCTGACGCGGCGCGACTAACGCTCGGCCATGGACTTCGACCTTTCCGAAGAGCAGCGCGCGATCCAGGACACCGCGCGGCAATTCGCGCGCGCCGAGATGATGCCGCACGCGAAGGATTGGGACGAGAACGCGACATTCCCGGTCGCGGCGCTGCGCGCGGCCGCCGCGCTCGGCTTCGGCGGCATCTACGTGAGGGACGATGTCGGCGGCTCGGCGCTCTCGCGGCTCGACGCGACGATCATCTTCGAGGAGCTGGCGCAAGGCTGCACCTCGACCGCCGCCTACATCTCGATCCACAACATGGCCGCCTGGATGATCGACGCCTTCGCGGGCGACGCGCAACGGCAGAAGTTTCTGCCCAAGCTCTGCACCATGGAGCATTTCGCGAGCTATTGCCTGACCGAGCCGGATTCCGGCTCGGATGCGGCGAGCCTAAGGGCCAGTGCGCGGCGCGACGGCGACCATTACGTGCTCAACGGCACCAAGGCGTTCATCTCGGGCGGCGGCGTCTCGGATATCTACGTCTGCATGGTGCGCACCGGCGAGGGCGGTGCGCGCGGAATCTCGTGCATCGTGGTCGAGAAGGGCACGCCCGGACTGTCCTATGGCGCGCAGGAGAAGAAACTCGGCTGGAAATCGCAGCCGACCGCGATGGTGATGTTCGAGAACTGCCGCGTGCCGGCCGAGAACCTGATCGGCGCGGAGGGGCAGGGGTTTCGTATCGCGATGGCGGGCCTCGATGGGGGGCGGCTCAACATCGCGGCCTGCTCGATCGGCGGCGCGCAGTTCTGCCTCGACCGCACGGTGGAGTACATGCGCGAGCGCAAGCAGTTCGGGACGCGGCTCGCGGATTTCCAGGCGCTCGCGTTCCGCATCGCCGATTACGCGACGGACCTGCAGGCCGCGCGCCTGATGGTGCATCACGCGGCGAACGCCGTGACCAACCGCGCCCCCGGCGCAACGCGGCTTGCCGCACAGGCCAAGCGCTTCGCGACCGACGTCGGATTTGAGGCGGTCAACGGCTGCCTGCAACTGCATGGCGGCTACGGATATCTGCGCGACCATCCGATCGAGCGTGTGCTGCGCGATGTGCGCGTGCACCAGATCCTCGAAGGCACCAACGAGGTGATGCGGCTGATCGTGAGCCGCGAGCTTTTGGGGAACTAGGCCGCGAGCGTCGGGCCCTTGTCGCGCGACGAACCGGCGGTCGGCGTCGCCGGCGCGGCGGCGGCCGGGGCGCGGAAACGCTTCACCAGCGTCGAGAGCACGTTGACCGGCGGCGCGGCGATCTCGCCCGTGATCAGCTTGGCGCCGCCCTCTTTCCGGATCAGCTTCACCTTGCGCTCGTGGAACTGCTCGAGCTCGGGCCGGTGACCGACGCTGATGATCGCGGTCTTCGGCAGGTGTTTGCCGAGCTTTTCCATCAGCGCCGCCTGGCTCTCCGGATCGAGCGCGGACGTCGCCTCGTCCATCACGACGATGTCGGGCTTGTGCAGGAACAGGCGCGCGAACGCGAGGCGCTGCTGCTCGCCGCCGGACAGCGTGCGGTCCCAGGCCGCGTCCTCATCGTCCAGTTTGTCGACGAGATGTTCGAGCCCGACCATTTCGAGCGCCTCGGCGACCTGCTTGTCACCGACGTCTTCCGGTGCTTGCGGATAGGTCGTGGCGCGCCGCAGCGTGCCGAGCGGGATGTAGGGCTTCTGCGGCATCAGGAACAGCTTCGCGCCGGGCTTGAGCTCGATCTCGCCTTCGCCCCACGGCCACAGACCCGCGATCGCGCGCACCAGCGTGCTTTTGCCAGTGCCGGATTCGCCCGATACGAGCACCTTCTCGCCGAATTGCACGGTCACGTCGGCATCGTCGACCACCACGGTGCCGTCGCTGAGCGCGACCGAGACATCCTTGAGCCGGATCGCCGCGTCGCCGCTCTCGGAGCGGGTGATGGCGCCGGTCTGGCTGTCCTCAATGTGTTTAAGGCTGTCGAGCGCGACCAGGAGATTGGAGGCGCGCCGGGCCGAGGCGGTCCATTCGGCGAGACGCGGATAGTTGTCCACGATCCAGTTGAAGGCGTACTGCACCTGGATGAAGGCGGCCGACGCCTGCATCACCGTGCCAAGCGACATCTCGCCGGCGAGATATTTCGGCGCGCACAGGATCACCGGGATGACGGATGCGATGATGAAGTTGCCGTGCGACACGAACATCGTGCGCATGTACTGCCCGGCCATCTTGCCCCAGGTGACGATGACCTTGCTCAGCAGCGCGTCGAGCCCCGCGCGCTCCTCCTTCTCGCCGCCGAGGATCGCGATGCTCTCGCCGTATTCGCGCACGCGGGTGAGCGCGGCGCGGAATTCCGCCTCGGTCTGGTTCTTGGTCTCGGCGGTCGGCACGAAACTGCGCGCGATCAGCATCATCAATCCGCTGATGATCACGCAATAGATGACGACCGCGATCACCAGGTAGCCGGGGATGAAGATCTGCGAACCTCCCCAGCCGATCGTCAGGTTGCCGCCGACGGTCCACAGCACGCCCATGAAGGTCGCGGAGGTGAGGACCGCGCTCAGGATCCCGACCGCAAAATCGACCGGCTGCTCGGTCGCGATGCGGATGTCGTCGCCGATGCGCGCCTCGGGGTTCTTGTGGTCGCCTTCGATGACGTTGAGCTGGTAGTAGCGGCCTTTGTCGAGCCAGCGCGTCATCGTGTGCTCGGTGAGCCAGGCGCGCCAGCGCCGCTGCATGCGCATGCGCGCATAGACCACGGCGACCG
>JAXDNZ010000403.1:0-3692 GCA_034669185.1 Hyphomicrobiales bacterium | reverse complement strand
CGGCGGTGGTGCCGGTTCCGGCGACGGCTGCACGTCGCTCATTGCGCCGGCCGAGAACATCGGCGCGGGCTCGCGCACGGTCGAGCGGCGCCGCGGCGGCTCGGCCGGGGCAGGCGGCTCAACTGCGACGGGCGCGGGCCTGGGTTCAGGGTCGCGCGCGATCGGCTCGAACGGTTGCGGCATTTGCGGCGCGGGAGCCGGTGCTTCGCGCGACGGTCCGCCAAGATCGGCGGACGCTTCCGCGACCTCCGGCTCGACACCGCCTTGCTCCGGCGCGGCGCCTTGCTCGCCGCGATGCTCGCGCGGACGATCGTCCTGCCCGCCATTGGGACCTGCATATCCGGCTTCGCCCTCGCGACCGCGGCGGTTGCGGCGTCCACCGCGCCGTCCGCGCCGTCGCCGGCCCCGGTCGCCGCCGCGCTCCTCGCCGTTGCCGGCGTGACGCTCGCCCTCGGTGCCTTGCTCGGCGGCGGCGCCGGCTTCCTCGACCTCATCGCCGTCATGCGCCTCGGCATCGGAAGCGGCCGCGTGTCCGGGTTCGGCCGAAGCCGCGCGCGGAAATTCGCCGCCCTCGCGCGGCGGGCGATCCTCGCGTCCTTCACGGCCGCGACCCCGGCCGCGCCGCCGGCGCCGCCCACGGCGCTGACCATTATCGCTTTCACCCTCGGCCGCGGCCTCGGGCTGCTCTTCGCTTTCGCTCTCGCTTTCGGCGATCCCTTCCTCGGCGCCTTCTTCCGCCGCCTCGTCTTCGGACGCCTCGTCGGGCTCGTCCTCGACGGCTTCAGGCTCGGTGACGGGCGGCTGCTGCTGCGCGACGATCGCGCGCGCGGCTTCCGGCGAATGCACCTGCTCGCCCTTCTCGATCAAGAAGGGCTGGGCCGCGCCGATGCTGTCGTCGGCGCTCACCGTGATCGTGATCTGGAAACGGCTTTCGAGATCGCGCAGGTGTGCGCGCTTGTTGTTGAGCACATAGAGGGCGACCTCGGCGCGGGTCCGCACAATGAGATTGTGGGTCGCACCTTTCAGCAGCATCTCCTCGATCATGCGCAACAGATGCAGCGCAACCGACGAGACCGAGCGCACATGCCCGGTGCCGCCGCAATGCGGGCACTTGTCGGTCGAGCTTTCGAGCACGCTCGAGCGGATGCGCTGGCGCGACATCTCGAGCAGGCCGAAGTGCGAGATGCGGCCGACCTGGATGCGGGCGCGGTCGTGCTTGAGCGCCTCCTTCATCCGGCGTTCGACATGGCGGTTGTTGCGCTTCTCGTCCATGTCGATGAAGTCGATGACGATCAGCCCGGCGAGGTCGCGCAGGCGAAGCTGGCGTGCGATCTCGTCGGCGGCTTCGAGGTTGGTCTTGAGCGCCGTATCCTCGATGTGGTGCTCGCGCGTGGCGCGTCCCGAGTTCACGTCGATCGCGACCAGCGCCTCGGTCTGGTTGAGCACGATGTAGCCGCCGGAGCGCAGCTGCACCGTCGGCGTGAACATCGCGTCGAGCTGGCTCTCGATGCCATAGCGCGTGAAGACCGGCTGGGTGTCCTTGTAGAGCTTCACGTTCTTCGCATGCGTCGGCATCAGCATGCGCATGAAATCCTTGGCCTCGCGGTGGCCCTCATCGCCGGCGACCACGACCTCGTCGATGTCCTTGTTGTAAAGATCGCGGATCGAGCGCTTGATCAGCGAACCTTCCTCATAGACGAGCTTGGGCGCGCTCGATTTCAGCGTCAGATCGCGCACCGTCTCCCACAGTCGCAGCAGGTATTCGAAGTCGCGCTTCACCTCGGTCTTGGTGCGGTTGGCGCCGGCCGTGCGCAGAATCACGCCCATCCCTTCCGGCACTTCAAGTTCGAGTGCTATCTCCTTGAGTTTCTTGCGGTCGAGGGCACTGGTGATCTTGCGGCTGATCCCGCCGCCGCGCGCCGTGTTGGGCATCAGCACCGAATAGCGGCCGGCGAGCGAGAGATAGGTCGTGAGCGCCGCGCCCTTGGTGCCGCGCTCCTCCTTGACCACCTGCACCAGCATGATCTGCCGGCGCTTGATGACTTCCTGGATCTTGTAGGAGCGGCGGTAGCGCGGCGTGCGCTCCTGCACCTCTTCGAGCGCGTCGGCGCCGCCGACCGACTCGATGACCTCGTCCTCGCCGTTCTCGGCGCCGGCCGGCTCCTCGATCTCGGTGACGTTGCCGCCGTTCTCGGTGGCGGCCTCGGGCGCAAGGTCGGGCGCGTCGGCGAGATGGGATTCGCTGCCGGTCTCGGGTGCGGTCCCCGGGGTCGCTTCGGCGGCCGGGGCGGGGATATCCGCCTGCGACGGCGTTTCCGGCGGCGGCTCGGCCATGCCGTGTTCGGCGGCGTTCGGCGCGGGCTCGTCGTGCGTTTCGCCGGCGTGCGCGGCAGTCTGCGCAGGCTCGTCGTGCCGCTGTTCGGCGGGGATATCGGTTTGGTCGCCCGCGTGCGGCGCCGCATCCGACGGGTCGGTGGGAACCTCGGAGCCGTCTTCGAGCGGCTGGGTCCGCGTGGCGTCGTGCCGCTCGGATGCGGCCTCGCCGCGCCGCGGCCAGCGCCGGCTGGCGCGCCGGTCGATCTCGGCTTCGGCGTCGCGATGCGCGCGCTCTTCCTCGGCGATCAACGCCTGCCGGTCGGCGACGGGGATTTGATAATAGTCGGGGTGGATTTCCGAAAACGCGAGGAATCCGTGACGGTTACCACCGTAGTCGACGAACGCGGCCTGGAGCGAGGGCTCTACCCGCGTGACCTTGGCGAGATAGATATTGCCGCGCAATTGCCGGCGGTTGGCCGACTCGAAATCGAATTCCTCGACCCGATTTCCGCGCAGCACCACGACCCGGGTCTCCTCCGGGTGCGTGCTGTCGATGAGCATCTTGTTTGCCATTTGCTGATCTCTTGATGGCGCCCGCGCGCGCGTCCGCTGCGTGCCGCAGAGGCGGCGTTCAGCGACGGCGTCGGCGCACCGATTTGGGGTTGAAACAGAAGGACTTGGGTCTCGCGCGCAGCCGAAGCGGGCGCCGCACAGGCACCGGCTACAACCCTTGCTTGCTCATTGGGGCGACGCGGACCGACCGCGCCTTGCGCCTCGAGCATGACCCTCAAACCTGGACAGAAAGGCGACGCTTGCGCGCAGCCTTTGGTTTCTTCGTTCGTCGACGGCCTTGGTCAGGCGGCGCACCGCCCAGATCCGGATGTCCTTAAAGGGCTTGGCCGTTTTCGCTTAAGCGCCGTGGCGCCTGGCGATTTTGGCCCCGGCTGCCCGCCATGTTCCCCAATCCCGGGGAACGGGTTGTCTGCGAGCACGCCGGACGCCCGAACGCGGCAAATCCGGATTCGCAACCGTCAACAGGACTTACATACCGGTCAGGGGGTGCCTTTGGCAAGCATCGCGAACAGCATCCGCCTACTGGCGGTTGCCAAGGATGCGCCAGCCTGAGTCCCTTAATGCCGGATTAACCACGCGCGCCTTAAGTCTTTGAAAGGGCGAGGCGAGGAATCCGTGACGTGCGGGCGGGCATTGCGTTCCTGGCGCTGGTCGGTGCGGTGTCGGTCGGTCTTCCGGCCGGCGCCAACGAGCGCGCCATGGTCCTCCGTCCGACCATGTCGGTGCCGCCGGATGCCTATCCGATCGCAACCGATGCGCGCCTCGGCGGCGACGCGAGCCGTACCCGCCTCGTGATCGACCTG
>JAXDNZ010000402.1:0-4363 GCA_034669185.1 Hyphomicrobiales bacterium | reverse complement strand
CGTCGCCGAGTGGGGTCGAGGTGCCGTGGGCGTTGATGTAGTCGACCTCCGACGGAGTCACTTTGGCGCGCTTGAGCGCGGCTTCCATGCTGCGGAAGGCTCCGTCGCCGTCGGGCGCGGGCGCGGTGATGTGATAGGCGTCGCCCGACATGCCATAGCCGATCACCTCGGCATGGATGGTGGCGCCACGCTTCTTGGCGTGGTCCAGGTCTTCCAGCACGACGATGCCGGCACCCTCCCCCATCACAAAGCCGTCGCGGTCGCGGTCGTAGGGGCGCGAGGCGCGCTCCGGCGTGTCGTTGAAGTGCGTTGACAGGGCGCGCGCGTTCGAAAAGCCCGCGATCGAGAGGCGGTTGACCGGGGATTCGGTCCCGCCCGCAACCATCACCTCGGCGTCGCCGAGAGAGATCAAGCGCGACGCATCGCCGATCGCGTGCGCGCCGGTGGAGCAGGCGGTGACGACCGCATGATTGGGACCTTTGAGACCGAACTCGATCGAGACGTAGCCCGACGCGAGATTGACGAGCCGGCCCGGAATGAAGAACGGCGAGACCCGGCGCGGCCCTTTTTCCTTCAGCGTGATCGCGGTCTCGGCGATGCCCTCGATGCCGCCGATGCCCGAGCCGATCATCACGCCCGTCCGCGTCTGGTCCTCGTAGCTTTCCGGCTTCCAGCCGGCGTGCTCGATCGCCTGACGCGCCGCGCACATCGCATAGGTGATGAAGTCGTCGACCTTGCGCTGCTCCTTCGGCTCCATCCACTGGTCGGCATTGTAGGTGCCGTCGGAGCCGTCGCCGCGCGGGATTTCGCAGGCGATCTTCGCGGGCAGATCGGAAACGTCGAATTTCTCGATTTTACGCGCGCCGCTTTGACCGGAGATCAGGCGTTGCCAACCGACTTCGACGCCGCAGCCGAGCGGCGTCACCATGCCCATCCCCGTGACGACGACGCGCCTCATGCCGGTTCCTCGCCCGCAACGATCGCGCCGACGGCGGCCGCAATCCGGGACAGCGGCGGGACGCGAGGTTCTTGTAGCGGGAGTGTCAGCTCTTTGCGTTCTTTTCGAGGAACTTGACCGCATCGCCGACGGTCAGGATGGTCTCGGCCGCATCGTCGGGAATCTCGCAGCCGAATTCCTCTTCGAATGCCATCACCAATTCGACCGTGTCGAGACTGTCGGCGCCGAGGTCATCGATGAAGCTTGCCGCTTCGGTCACCTTGTCGGGTTCGACGCCGAGATGCTCCACGACGATCTTTTTCACCCGCTCGGCAATGTCACTCATCGCTCAACCCTCGCGTTTTTCTCAATGGGCGTCCGGCCGCGCGAGCTTCGTCACGGCCTCGTCGTGGTGATAAGGCGGTTTGCAACCGTCGTGACCGGAGGGTCCGTCTCGACAGCCCCCTCGCTTGGTTGCCCCACCCAAGACCGGGGTTCGGTAACATACTTCCAAAGCCTTGGAAAGCGCGGCTCAACGATCGCAACGCGCTTGAGCACATGGGCATCATCTCGTTCAGATTACTGCGGTTCCGCCCGGCGCGCCTTGTATGCCGCCACATCGTCCGGCGTGCCGATGGCGGTCCCGGTTGCCCCACTGGCGATGCGCTTGACGAGGCCGAACAGCACTTTTCCGGCGCCGATCTCGTAGAACGTCGTGACGCCGGCACCTGCCATGAAGGCGACGGATTCGCGCCAGCGCACCGTGCCGGTGACCTGTCGGATCAGGCTTGAAACGATCTCGTTCGGATCGGTGACCGGACGCGCCAGCACATTGGCAACAAGCGGGACGGCGGGCGGCTTGACGCTGACTTTGGCCAGCGCATCGGCCATCGCGTCGGCAGCCGGCTGCATCAGCGCGCAGTGGAAGGGCGCGGACACGGGCAGCAACATCGCGCGTTTCGCGCCCTTGGCCTTGGCGATTTCGACCGCACGTTCAACTGCCGCCTTGGTACCCGAGACCACGACCTGGCCGCCGCCATTGTCATTCGCCGCCTGGCAGGCTTGGCCCTGCGCGGCTTCGGCCGCAACCGCGACAGCCTGGTCGAATTCCATGCCGAGGAGCGCGGCCATTGCGCCGGCTCCGACCGGTACCGCAGCCTGCATGGCGCGGCCGCGGATGCGCAGGAGACGCGCCGTGTCGGCGATGGTCAGCGAGCCCGCGGCCGCGAGCGCGGAATATTCGCCGAGCGAATGGCCGGCGACGAATGCCGCGTCACGCCTGAGAACGACGCCCGCCTCGCTTTCAAGAACGCGCATCGCCGCGAGCGAAACCGCCATCAGCGCGGGCTGCGCGTTCTCGGTCAGCGTCAGCGTCTCGGCGGGGCCCTCCCAGATGATGGAGGTCAGCTTCTCGCCGAGCGCTTCGTCAATTTCTGCAAAGACTTGCGCCGCAGCTCTGAAGTTCTCGGCAAGCGCCTTGCCCATGCCGACGGCCTGGCTGCCCTGGCCCGGAAATATGAATGCGGCCGACATCGATTCTCCCCGGAATTGGAGCCCTGTCGCAGAAAACAGCCCGTCCCTCAACGCTTGTATTTCGTCTCGTTGTGCGTATAACCCCGCTTCCGCTCGATCCCGGCCGGGAGCTGAACGGACGGCCGGCATGCCGGCAGGGCCCCTTGGCCCGGCGTCCCGTGTTCCCGCACTTCGAGCATTCGTGCCTTTCCCGAAAGGCCGAGGCGGCTAGGCGCCGGGGTCAGCTTGAAGTCGAGGAAAGGGCATTCATGCCATTGTACGAACATGTCTATATGGCGCGCCAGGATCTCAGCGCGCAGCAGGTCGAAGAGATGACGGCCGCCTTCAAGGGCGTCATTGAAGGTCTCGGCGGCAAGCTCGTCGTCGATCCGGAGTACTGGGGCGTCAAGACGCTCTCGTTTCGCATTCGCAAGAACCGCAAGGCGCACTTCACGCTGTTGAAGGTCGATGCGCCGCCGGCCGCGCTCACCGAAGTCGAGCGCCAGCAGCGCATCAACGAAGACGTGCTGCGCTACATCACGGTGCGCGTCGATGCGCATGAGGAAGGCCCGTCCGCGATGATGCGCAAGGTCGACCGCGACCGCGAGCGTGACGAGCGCGGCGGCTTCGGCGATCGCGGCGGCCGCTTCGGCGACCGCGGCGGCCGCTTCGGCGACCGCGACCGTGGCGATCGCGGTGACCGTGGCGATCGCCGTCCGCGCGAAAATGCCGAAGAACCCGTGGCGCAGGAGCAAGGATCATGAGCCTCGCAGCAGCGCCCGCGCGCCGGCCGTTCTTCCGCCGCCGCAAGACCTGCCCGTTCTCCGGCACCAATGCGCCGAAGATCGACTACAAGGACGTGAAGCTGTTGCAGCGTTACGTCTCCGAACGCGGCAAGATCGTGCCGAGCCGCATCACCGCGGTGTCGGCGAAGAAGCAGCGCGAGCTCGCACAGGCGATCAAGCGCGCGCGTTTCCTTGGACTTCTGCCTTACGTGATCCGCTAAAGCGGGTCGCGCGAGCATGATCCCGACAATTGGGAACCGGTTTTCGGGCAACATCGTGCTCCTTTGAACAAGAGGCCGGCGGAATGATCCGGCGGCCGATGGTTGGGACGGGCTTGTTCCGTCTCTAACCGCGCTAAGCACGCGGGACAGCTGACGATGATGCAGATCGTTCTCATCGGCATTGCGGCGGGCGCCGCGGCGGCGCTGCTGTTCGCCTCCGTTGTGTCCGGCTCGCTGCTGTCGGTGGCGCTGTTCTATCTCGCGCCGCTGCCCCTCCTGATCGCCGCACTCGGCTGGAACCATGTGGCGGGTCTCGTTGCCGCGATGGTCGCCGCCGCAAGCCTCGCCGCGGTGTTCGGCCCGTTCCTGTTCGTCGCCTTTCTGGTCGGTATCGGCCTGCCCGCGTGGTGGCTCGGCTATCTGGCGCTGCTGGCGCGCCCGGTCACAACGTCGGCCGGCGAAGCGCTCGAATGGTACCCGGTCGGCCGCATCGTCGTATGGGCGGCGATCCTCGGGGCGCTCGTCGTCATCGTCGCGGTCCCGAATTTCGGGCTCGACGCGGAGGCGTTCCGCACCGGCCTGCGGCGTGCCTTCGAGCGCATCCTGCGCATGCAGACGGGTGGTGCCGCGGACGCGCCGCTCAGCTTGCCTGGAATCGCTGACCCGAACCGGCTGCTCGACATTCTGGTGAATGTCATCCCGCCGGCCGCCGCGGTGCTCTCGACGCTCACGAGCCTGATCAATCTCTGGCTCGCGGGCGTGATCGTGCGCATGTCCGGCCGGCTCAAGCGACCGTGGCCGAGCATCCCCGCAATGACGTTCCCGCCTTCCGCGGCAGCGCTGCTCGCGCTCGCGGTCGCGGGCACGTTCCTTCCCGATCTGCCCGGCATCGTCTCCGGCATCTTCGG
>JAXDNZ010000401.1:0-4133 GCA_034669185.1 Hyphomicrobiales bacterium | reverse complement strand
CAAGGAGCCTGCCGTGTCGC
Organism: Hyphomicrobiales bacterium; assembly: GCA_034669185.1. Taxonomy (GTDB): domain Bacteria; phylum Pseudomonadota; class Alphaproteobacteria; order Rhizobiales; family Xanthobacteraceae; genus PALSA-894. The sequence goes on along the minus strand of JAXDNZ010000401.1, from coordinate 4,113 downwards.
GCATCGCCTACGTCAACGGCCGTTATCTTCCGCATCGCGCCGCTAGCGTGCACGTAGAGGATCGCGGCTACCAGTTCGCCGACGGCGTCTACGAGGTGTGCGAGGTGAGGGGCGGGCGCCTGGTCGACGAGCGCCGCCACATCGACCGCCTCGAGCGCTCGTTGAAGGAGCTGCGCATCGCGATGCCGATGCGGCGCAATGCGCTTGGAATGGTGATGCGCGAGACCGTGTCGCGCAACCGCGTGCGCGACGGCATCGTCTATCTGCAGGTCTCGCGCGGCGTCGCGCGGCGCGACCACGCGTTTCCGGCGGCTGGGACACTGCCGAGCCTCGTCGTCACGGCGCGCAACCACGATCTCGACAAGCTCGAAGCCGGCGCAGGCGACGGCATCGCGGTGGTCTCGGTGCCGGACAATCGCTGGGAGCGCGTCGACATCAAATCGGTCGGCCTTCTGCCGAACGTGCTGGCCAAGCAGGCCGCGCGCGAGCAGGGCGCCAAGGAGGCCTGGTTCGTCGACGGGAAGGGCTTTGTGACCGAAGGCTCATCGACCAACGCCTGGATCGTGACCCGCGACGGCGCCGTGGTGACGCGGCCGGCCGACTTCGGCATCCTGCGCGGTATCACCCGCACGGTCGTGCTCGAAGTCATCGCCGAGCATGGGCTCAAGCTGGAAGAGCGTCCGTTCACGATGGATGAGGCCTACGCGGCGCGCGAGGCGTTCATCACCTCGGCCACCCAATTTGTGACGCCGGTGGTGCGGATCGACGGCAGACCGATCGGTAACGGCGCGCCGGGTCTGATCGCGAGCGCGCTGCGGCGTGATTTTCACGATCACGCCGAGATCGCCTGAAGGCCAATTCCGCACAGTGAGACTTGAAGTATGGCTTGCGCCGCCCGTTGGCGTGCCATCTAATGGATGCGCGCAAAACCCGACGTATCGTCGATCGTCGGGAAAAAACGGAGCCAAAAAAACACAACAACAAAAAACTCGCGGGCGGGGGCCTGCGAGAGAAAAACGGAAAACATCGGCCATGGCAGCCGCACAAAACCTGCAAGACACCTTCCTCAATCATGTCCGCAAAGCAAAGACGCCGCTGACGATCTTCCTGGTGAACGGCGTAAAACTTCAAGGGGTTGTGACCTGGTTCGATAACTTCTGTGTGCTGCTGCGGCGGGATGGACACTCCCAGCTCGTCTACAAGCACGCGATCTCGACCATCATGCCGGGTCATCCGATTCAGCTGTTCGAAGGCGCCGAAGAGGCGCCGCCGGCCGGGGACAAGGCCTAATTGGAGCCGCGCCGCCGTGACACGCGACATCGGCTGAGCCCGCACGGCTCGCCGACCGGCCGTGCCATGGTGGTCGGCCCCTATCTGCGCACGCGGTCCAGCAAGGGGGCCGCCGCGCAGGCGGGGGAACAACGCGGACCTGCGGCGCGGCTCGACGAGGCCGTCGGGCTCGCGCGCGCGATCGACCTCGAGGTGGTCGAGGCCGGCATCGCGCCGCTCGCCTCGGTGCGCCCTGCGACTTATCTCGGCAAGGGCAAGGTCGACGAGCTCGCGGGGCTGACCAAGAGCCTCGAGATCGAGCTGGTCGTGATGGATTGCGCGCTCTCGCCGGTGCAGCAGCGCAATCTCGAGAAGGCGTGGGGGGCCAAGGTGCTCGACCGCACCGGTCTGATCCTTGAGATTTTCGGCCGGCGCGCGGCGACGCGCGAAGGGACGCTGCAGGTCGAGCACGCGCATCTGACCTATCAGAAGAGCCGGCTGGTGCGCTCCTGGACGCATCTGGAACGCCAACGCGGCGGCTTCGGCTTCCTCGGCGGGCCCGGTGAGACGCAGCTCGAGGCCGACCGGCGCATGATCGAAGAGCGGCTCGCCAAGATCGAGCGCGAGCTCGAGGGCGTCAAGAAGACCCGCAAGCTCCACCGCGACAGTCGCAAGCGCGTGCCATATCCGATCGCCGCACTTGTCGGCTACACCAATGCCGGCAAGTCGACCCTGTTCAACCGCGTGACGCGCGCCGAGGTGCTCGAAGCCGACATGCTGTTCGCGACGCTCGATCCGACGCTGCGTGCGATCAAGCTGCCGCACGGCGCGACGGCGATCCTCTCCGACACGGTCGGCTTCATCTCCGATCTGCCCACCATGCTAGTCGCGGCGTTCCGGGCGACGCTCGAGGAAGTGATCGTAGCCGACGTCATCCTGCATGTGCGCGACGCGACCCATGCCGACACCGCCGCGCAGGCGCATGATGTCGAGGAGGTCTTGCGCGCGCTCGACATCGACCCGAACGACCGCAAGCGGCTCGTAGAGGTCTGGAACAAGATCGACCGATTGGACGCGGAAGCGCGGGCGCAGCTTGAGAATGTCGCCGCGCGGCGTCCCGTGGACGAGCGGCCTTTATTGGTATCGGCGCTGACCGGGGAGGGCATGGATCGCCTGCTCGACGTCATCGAGGTGCGGATCGCCCACACGCGCATCGTGCTCCATCTCCTGCTCGATCCGGCCGACGGCGCCGGCGTGAGCTGGCTGCACCGTCACGCCGAGGTGATGGACAAGACGCTGCGCGACGACGGGCGTTTGGCGATGACGGTCCGGGCGGACCCGGCGAACGCGGAGCGGATACGCGGCAAGTTCGTCGCGCGTGCGTCCTAAGCCTGTTCGGCGGCCTTCGCGGCGTCCCACAACGCATCCATCTCGGCGAGGCTCGCCTGCGCGGGCGTCTTGCCGGTGGCCGCCAGCGCATCCTCGATCGAACCGAACCGCCGCTCGAACTTCAGGTTGGTCGCCCGCAAGGCGGTCTCAGGATCGACGTCGAGATGGCGCGCAAGGTTGACGACCGCGAACAGCAGGTCGCCGATCTCGCCCGCGACCTTGTCGCGGCCTCCGGCATCGAGTTCGGACGCGATCTCGTCCGCTTCCTCGTGGATCTTCGCGAGTACTGCTTTCGGGTCGTTCCAATCGAAGCCGACCTTGCCGGCCTTCTGCTGCAGCTTCAGAGCACGCGCCAGGGCAGGGAGCCCGGCAGGCACACCCGACAGCGCGCCCTCGCGGCCGGGCGGCGCTTCACGGCCCGCAGCCGCGCGCGCGGCCTTCTCCTCGGCCTTGATGCGATTCCACAACGCGTTGACGGCGCCGGTATCGCGCCGCGGTGCGTCGCCGAACACGTGCGGGTGGCGGCGGATCAGCTTCTCGGTGATCGCCTGAACGACGTCGCCGAACGCGAAGGCGTCTTGCTCCTGCGCCATCCGGGCATGGAACACGACCTGGAGCAGGAGGTCGCCGAGCTCATCCTTCAGATCGCCGAGATCAGCGCGGCTGATCGCGTCTGCGACCTCGTAGGCTTCCTCGATCGTGTAGGGCGCGATGGTCTGGAAATTCTGCTCGAGGTCCCAGGGGCACCCGCTGCCGGGGGTCCGAAGTGCCGCCATGATCTCGATCAGCCGGGCGATGTCGGGCGAAGGCTTCATGCATCGACACTAACAAACGCATCGGGCGCTCGCGAGGAGCGCCCGGAACGCCGCACAGGAATTCGGCCTGCCTCAATGTCCGGTGCTGTCGGCCTTGCGGGAGGCCTCGAACAGGAACCAGGTCCGCCTTTCGGTTTCGTCGATATAGACTTCCAGCAGGCTCGCCGTGGCGACATCCTTGTGATCGTCGCAAAGTTCGTGCGCCTTGCGCATCGCGGCCGCGACCGCCTTGTTGTCCGCCATCAGCTCCCGCAGCATGTCGTTTGGACCGACAAACTGGTCGTCATTGTCAGCGAGTGTCTGAACCTTGGAGATATGGCCGATCGAGCGCAGCGTCGTGCCGCCGAGCTTGCGCACGCGCTCGGCGAGCGGGTCGGTCGTCGCGAAGATCTGCTCGGCTTGCTCGTCCAGCATCAGGTGATAGTCGCGAAAGTGCGGCCCGCTGACGTGCCAATGAAAATTCTTGGTCTTGAGATAGAGCGCGAAGGCATCCGCCAGGATCGTGTTCAAGGCCTTCGAAATGGCGGTGACGGCCTTGTCGTCGAGATCGGTCGGCGTGTCGAGTTCGGCGGCGCCGTGCCCGCGCTTCAACTGGGTGACTTTGCTCATAAAACCCTCGTGCCAATGGGGAAGCGCCTCG
>JAXDNZ010000400.1:0-8710 GCA_034669185.1 Hyphomicrobiales bacterium | reverse complement strand
TTGAACGAGAGCGCATGCAACGGGTCCATGATGACGCGCGGCAGCCGGGCGGGATCGAGCAGGCCTTCTTCGAGGTCGAACTCCCAGGCGCGGCTCTGCTGCGCCATCAGACGGCGCTGCAGGCGATTGGCGAGCCGCGACACCACGCCCTGCAGGTGCGAGAGCTGCTTGTCGAGGTAACCGCGCAGCCGGTCGAGCTCGTCCGGCTCGCACAGATCCTCGGCAGCGATCATCTCGTCGAACTTCGGCGTGAAGGCGCGGTAGTCCGGGCCGCGCGGCTCGTTCTGCCCATGCTGGCGCGGGCGCCACGGCTCGTTCGCGGCTTCCGAGTCGCCCATGTCGGCGTCATCCGGCATGTCGGCGGAGGGCGCGTCCATCGCCTCGCTCGCGCCGTCCGGCAGCTCGTCGGCGGAGACCTCCATCTCCTCGGCGCTCATCCCTTGCGCGTCCTCGGACTCCTTGCTCTCGCCGTCCTCGCCCTGGTTCTGCTGATCGCTGTCGGACTTGTCGTCATCGTTCTCCTCGTCGGAGTCGCGCGAGCGCTCGTCGCCCATCTCGAGCGAGTCGAGGAGGTCGTGGATCGTGTCCCCGAAGCGGCGCTGGTTCTCCAAAACCTTCTCGAGCCGATCGAGATCGCGCCCGGCCCGTTCCTCGATGAACGGCCGCCACAGGTCGACCAGCTTGCGCGCGGCGGGCGGGGGCTGTTGCCCGGTCAGGCGCTCGCGCACCATCATGGCGAGCGCATCCTCGATCGGCGCATCCGCCCGGTCGGTGATGTCGTCGAACTTGCCGCGATGGAAACGGTCGTCGAGCATGGCGCTGAGATTTTTCGCGACGCCCTGCATGCGGCGCGCGCCGATCGCCTCGACGCGGGCCTGCTCGACCGCCTCGAACACCGCGCGGCCCTGCTGTCCCGCCGGCATCTGCCGCCGGTGCACCGCTGCGTCGTGGCAGGCGACCCGCAACGCGATCGAGTCCGCGTGCCCGCGTACGATCGCGGCTTCCTGCGCGTTGAGCTTGCGCGGCGGCTCGGGCAGGCGCGCCTTGCCACCCGTCATGCCGGGCCGCTCGGCCGCGTAGGACACTTCCAGGTCGGGCTTGCGGGCGATCGCGCGCAGGCATCCGGCGACCGCGCGCTTGAACGGTTCGGTCGGGGATTCCTTGCCCGGGGGCTTCAGCTTGGTGTTGGAGGACATGGCGAGCTTTCGCCCTGCGTCGTCAGCTCAGCGCCACGTTGACCGAGCTCTCCGGCAGCTCGACACCGAAACAACGCTGATAGAACTCGGCCACGATCGGCCGCTCCAGCTCGTCGCACTTGTTGAGGAACGTCAAGCGGAACGCAAAGCCGATGTCGCCGCCGAAGATGTTCGCATTCTCGCCCCAGGTGATGACGGTGCGCGGGCTCATGACGGTGGAGATGTCGCCGTTCATGAACGCATTGCGCGTCAGGTCGGCGACGCGCACCATCTTGTTGACGATGTCGCGGCCTTCGGTGGTGCGATAGTGCTTCGCCTTGGCGAGCACGATCTCGACCTCGTTATCGTGCGGCAGATAATTGAGCGTCGTCACGATCGACCAGCGATCCATCTGCGCCTGGTTGATCTGCTGCGTGCCGTGATAGAGGCCGGTGGTGTCGCCGAGCCCGATGGTATTGGCCGTCGCGAAAAGCCGGAACGCCGGATGCGGGCGGATCACGCGGCTCTGGTCGAGCAGCGTCAGGCGGCCGGACGATTCGAGCACGCGCTGGATCACGAACATCACGTCGGGCCGGCCGGCATCGTACTCGTCGAAGCAGAGCGCGACGTTGTGCTGGTAGGCCCACGGCAGAATGCCGTCGCGGAATTCCGTGATCTGCTGGCCGTCCTTGATGACGATCGCGTCCTTGCCGATCAGGTCGATACGGCTGATGTGGCTGTCGAGGTTGACGCGCACGCACGGCCAGTTGAGCCGCGACGCGACCTGCTCGATATGGGTCGACTTGCCGGTGCCGTGATAGCCCGAGACGATGACGCGCCGGTTGTGCGCGAACCCCGCCAGGATCGCGAGCGTGGTGCTGCGATCGAAGCGGTAATCCTGATCGACGTCCGGGACGTGATCGTCCGGCTCCGAATAGGCCGGCACCTCCATGTCGCTGTCGATGCCGAAAACCTGGCGCACCGACACCTTCATGTCGGGCTGGCCGGCGACTTGTTGCGCTGCGGCAGCCATTGCTCCTCCGTGGCCCAGGGTACGAACCCGAGGCGCGAAATCGACCCTGCGGATCGGATAATCGGGAACCAAACTAGCAGAAACCGCAAACGTTGCGATAGCTACCCCGTGGTGAAGCAAATATCACAATTTTTCATGGCTTTAGGCGCGACCCGCGCGGCGCGAAATCAGCAGAACTTCGCCGATTTCAGATAGTTGTAGGCCTGGATCACCTCGACCAGCCGGTCCTGGCTGGAGCGGTCGCCGCCATTGGCGTCGGGGTGATGCCGCTTCACCAGTTCCTTGAAGCGCGCCTTGATGTCGGCCGCGGAAGCGTCGATCTCCAGATCGAGCGTCTCGAACGCCCTGCGCTCGGCATTGTGCACCGGACGCCGCTCCGCCGTCTTGCGCTCGTGGCGCGCGCGCGTCGCGGTCGGGCCGAACTCGCGGATCAGGTCGAGCGGATCTGCCGCGTCGAAGCGATCGGCGTCGCCGTTGAACCCCATCTTCCAGGTCGGGCGATGCCCGATCACCGCGTCCCTCTGATACTGCAGGACGTCGTCCTGGCTCATTCCGGCGAAGTAATTGTAGGACTGGTTGTAGGCACGCACGTGCTCCAGGCAGAAGCGCCAGTACTCGCGCTCATGCGTCCGCCCCTTCGGCGCGCGGTGGGTCGCGAGCGAGCGGCAGCCCGGATGATCGCACGTCGGCCCCGCGGCGCGCGGCGTGCGCTCCTCCTCGGGCTTCACCCGGATGCGATCGAAAATGGGCGAGTCGAGTTTCATGGCCGACCATTATGCGGACGCCGCGACGACGGCCGCAAGCTTGACAAATAAAAATGACGCGCGTCCGATCAACGCGCTGAGTTGACCGCAGGTCCCGGCAATGGCTAAGCCGGAGCGATGCGAACTCATGATCTCATCACGGAGAAGTTGACCAAGGCTTTCGCGCCCGAAAGCCTGCGCGTGCTCGATGAATCGCACCAGCACGAAGGTCATGCCGGCCACCGGCCGGGCGGAGAGACCCATTTCAGGGTCTATATCGTGTCGGAAGCCTTCAAAGGGAAGAGCCGGATCGAGCGCCATCGCATGGTCAACGCGACATTGGCGGGCGAGCTCGCGGCCGGCGTCCACGCGCTCGCGATCCACGCGAACGCGCCGGGCGAGGGATGATCAGCGCGTCTCGGTCTTGAACGCCTTGGCGACGATGCGCCAGCCGTCCTTGGTCTTGAGCAGCGTCAGATAGTCCACGAAAAAGCGCGGCGGCATGGCGCACTCGACCTTGGCGAAGGCCGTCACCGGTCCCGATTGGTCGATCGTCACGATCCGGTCATGCCGCGCCTGTCCCTGCGCTTTCGGCGACTTGCGGCCGCGCACCATGTCGAGCCACTTGTCACGCGGCACGTCCGCCACGTCGCCGTCCGCTTCCGAATAGAGATGCGACACCTCGTGGAACGCGGCCGCGATCTTGTCGGCGTCGCCCTCATGGAGCCCGTCGAGATAGGTCCACAGCGTCGCCTCGATTGCCGCGGTCTCGCTTGCCATCGTTTCCTCCCTCAGGCGGTCTTTGCCGCCACCGTAACGACTCCGGTCTTGCGCGTCAGCGGCGCGATATGCAGCGCGGTGATGCGATTGCGTTCTTTCTTCAACACGCGGAACCGGAAGCCGTGGAAGGTAAAGCTCTGCCCGGCTTCCGGAATCGCGCGCGCCTCGTGGATGACGAGCCCCGCGATGGTCGTCGCCTCGTTGTCGGGCAGGCTCCAGTCCATCAGCCGGTTGAGGTCGCGGATCGGCACCGCGCCGTCGACGGTGACCGAGCCGTCGGGCTGCGGGTTGCAGCCGCTTACCGTGATGTCGTGCTCGTCCGAGATGTCCCCGACGATCTCCTCGAGAATATCCTCGAGCGTCACCAGCCCCATCACCTCGCCGTATTCGTCGACCACGAGCGCAAAGTGCGTCTTGCGGCGGCGGAACGCCTTGAGTTGCTCGGAGAGCGGGCGGATGTCGGGCACGAACCATGGCGGCCGCGCCAGCGCCGCGATGGTGACCTTGGAGAGATCCCCGTCCGCCGCCTGGATCGCGCGCAACAGGTCCTTGGCGTGCAGCACGCCGGTGATGTTCTCCGACGACTCCCGCCACAGCGGCACGCGCGTCACCGGCGCGGCGAGCACCGCCTCGACCACCGCCTCGGGCGCATCGTCGGCGTTGATGGTGATCATCTCGGTGCGATGGATCATCACGTCGGACACCGTGAGATCGCGCAGGTCGAGCAGGCCGCCGAACATGTCACGGTCGAGCTTCTCGACGTTGCCCTCCTTGTGCAGGAGGTCGACCGCCCCGCGCAGCTCGTCGTGCGCGGAGAGCACCGCTTCATTGGTGCGCACGCCCATGAATTTGAGCGCCCATCGCACCAGCGCTTCAATCGTGGTCAGCACCGGCCCGAGCAGACGAACGGTCAAATCGATCGGCCGCGCCACCATGAGGGCTATGCGGTCCGCATCGTTGATCGCGGCGGTCTTCGGCAGCACCTCGGCGAACACCACGACGAGCACCGTCATCATCACGGTGGCGTAGATCACGCCGACGTCGCCGAACCAGATCAGAAACACGCTGGTGGCCAGCGAGGAGGCCAGGATGTTGACGGCATTGTTGCCGAGCAGCAGCGCGCCGATCAGGCGCTCGCGCGTCTCCAGCAGGCGATTGACGACGCCGGCGCGGCGATTGCCGGTCTTCTCCAGCCGCAACATCCGGGCGCGCGAGAACGCCATCAGCGCCGTCTCGCTTCCGGCGAAGAAGAACGAGAGCAGGAGGCAGACGAGAATCGCGAGAATCGAAAACCAGTCGAACAGAGTCATCGGATATTAGGCCAATTTCTCAGCAAGAAATTCGCGCACCTGTGCCGGTTCGACGTCGCGCGCGATGAAGCTCGCGCCGATGCCGCGCACCAGGATGAAGGTCAGCTTGCCGCGCCTGACCTTCTTGTCCTGCCCGATCAGCTCCATCAGCGCATCCGCGTTCGTCTTCACGGCCGGCACGTCGCGAATGTGGGTCGGCAGGCCGACTGCCGCAATGTGACCAATGGCGCGCGCGGCCTCCTGTTGCGGCAACAGCCCGAGCCGCGCCGAGAACTCGAACGCGCAGGCGATCCCGATCGCGATCGCCTCGCCATGCAGGAGCTTCTGGGAGAAGCCGGCCGCGGCTTCGAACGCGTGCCCGAAGGTGTGGCCGAGGTTGAGCAGCGCCCGGTCGCCGGTCTCGCGCTCGTCGCGCGCGACCACGGCGGACTTGATCTGGATGCTTCGCAGCACCGCGTAGTCGCGCGGCGCGACGTTGGCACCGCGTGGCGGCACACCCGAGAACACGTCCTTCCAGTTCGACTCGAGCCAATCGAAATAGTCGGCATCGCCCAGCAGTCCGTGTTTGACGACTTCGGCGTACCCGGCGCGAAACTCCCGCGGCGGCAACGTGTCGAGCAGCGCCGTGTCGGCGATGACCAGGCGCGGCTGATGAAACGCGCCGATCAGGTTCTTGCCGTAGCGCGAATTGATCCCGGTCTTGCCGCCGACGGATGAATCGACCTGTGCCAGCAGGCTGGTCGGAACCTGGACGAAGTCGAGGCCGCGCCGCACGCTTGCGGCCGCAAAGCCCGCGAGGTCGCCGACGACGCCGCCGCCGAGCGCCACGACGAGATCACCGCGCTCGATGCGCGCCTCGATCAGCGCATCGCAGACGCGCTCGAACGAGGCGACGCTCTTCGACTTCTCGCCCGCCGGCACCACGACGTGGATGGCGGAAATTCCCGCATCCTTCAGGGCTTTCTCGGTTTGGGCAAGATACTGTTGCGCGACGTTCTCGTCAGTGACGATGGCAACCTTCGCGCCCGGCTTGAGCGCTGCAATTCGCCGGCCGATCGAAGCCAGAAGCCCGCGGCCGACCACGATGTCATAGGCGCGCTCGCCCAAGCCCACCGTCTCGCTCATCGGCGCGCCCGCCTGCAGCGGTGCCGTCATCATGACGTCCCCTCGGTGATCGTCACGAGAGCCGGGGCGGTGACGCCGAGCCGCTCGGCGAGCGCCAGCACGATCTCGTTGACGATGGCATCGTGCGGAACGTCGCGCGAGATCACCGTCACGTCGGCTTCGGCATAGACCGGGTAGCGCTCCGCCATCAGGTCGCGGATGCGCTGCGGGGGATCGCCCTGGAGCATCGGCCGGTCGGCGGTCGCACGCCGCTTGACCCGCCGCATCAGCACGTCGAAGTCGGCCTTGAGCCAGACCGACATGCCTTTCTGGCGGATCGCCGCGCGGGTGTCGGCGTTCATGAACGCGCCGCCGCCGGTCGCGAGCACCTGCGGGCCGCTATCGAGCAGCCGGCCGATCACACGCTGCTCCCCGGAGCGGAAGTAAGGCTCACCATAGGTCGCGAAGATCTCTGCGATAGTCACCCCGGCATGCGCCGTCTCGATCTCGGCATCGGCGTCGACGAACGGCAGACCGAGACGCTGCGCCAGTCTGCGGCCGATCGACGACTTGCCGGCGCCCATCATGCCGACGAGCACGATCGAGCGCCGCCCGAGCGCCGCCATCAGCGGCTCGGGCGGGGTGGCCGCGATCTCGTTCTGCGCAACGTCCTCGCGCATGATTTTCGGCTCCGCGCGAACAGGATTCGCGTCCGTCGGCTCGTATTTCACAGGCGATATACCGCGACCACGTGGCCCTTGCCAGTTCGGCCGGAACATGATGCTTTGTACCTTGTCTGCCTGTGCCGAACCGGGCTGCCGGGTTGACGAAACCCATGCGGCAGGCATCCCAGGAGGCGGCAGAGGCCGCGAGTTTTGCGCCGATGCCAAGCCTGTTTCGCCTTCTGATGGTGATCGGATTGATGGGCGGATTCGCCTACGGTGCGATGTTCGCGCTGGCGAATTTCGTCACGCCGAAACAGCGCGAAATGACCATCACGATCCCGGCGAACAAGCTCTCCAAGCCGAATTAGCAATTATTCACCTCGCCGTGAGAAGCATGGCGGGTGGATAGCACGCTGATCGACCTCTATCTCGACATGCTGGCGGCCGAGCGCGGCGCCGCCCGCAACACGCTGGAGGCCTACCGGCGCGACCTCACGGATTTCTCCGATTACCTCCGAGCACATCGCCGGTCCGTCGCGGCGGCGGCGAGCGACGACATCCGCGATTATCTCGGCGATCTCGCCGACCGCGCATTCTCGGCCGCATCGCTTGCGCGACGGCTGTCGGCGATCCGCCAGCTCTATCGCTTCCTCTATGCCGAAGGTCACCGCACGGACGACCCGGCCGCCGTGATCGAAGGGCCGAAACGCGGCCGGCCGCTGCCGAAAGTGCTGTCGGTGCGCGAGGTCGACGCGCTGCTCAACGCGGTCCGCCATGATGGCGACCAGTCCATCACCCAGCGGCTGCGCGCCGCGCGCATGACCTGCCTGATCGAGGTGCTCTACGCCACGGGCCTGCGCGTGTCCGAGCTGGTGGCGCTGCCGGCATCCGCGGCACGGCGCGACGAGCGCATGCTGATCGTGCGCGGCAAGGGCAACAAGGAACGGCTGGTGCCGCTCAACGACGCCGCAAAGCGCGCGATGCGCGATTACCTGGCGCTGCGCGAGGAGGCCGCGGCGGCGACCAAGATGAAAAAGGATCAGTCCAAATGGCTGTTTCCCTCGTTCGGCGAGAGCGGCCATCTGACGCGTCAGCATTTCGCGCGCGACCTGAAAAGCCTCGCGGTCGCGGCCGGCCTCAAGCCCAGGCAGGTGAGCCCGCACGTCCTGCGCCATGCCTTCGCCAGTCATTTGTTGCAGAACGGGGCTGATCTGCGCTCGGTGCAGACGCTGCTCGGCCATGCCGACATCTCGACCACACAGGTCTATACCCACGTGCTGGAAGAGCGACTCAAGAGCCTGGTGCGCGACCTGCACCCGCTGGCGGAGCAATAGCCAAGCCCCGATATTCGCAGGGCTTTTCTTGACTTGGGGCACGCCAGCGGCCAGTTTCCGCCGCCCGCAGCGTCGGTTGGTTTTCATCCCTATATTGAGGCGCGATGCGCAGCTACCTCGACTTCGAAAAGCCGGTCGGCGAACTCGAGCAGAAGATCGAGGAATTGCGCGCCATGCAGGCGAGCGGCGACGTCTCGGTCGCCGAGGAGATCGAGCGCCTCGAGGCGCGCGCCGCGCAGACGCTCAAGGAGCTCTACGACAATCTCACGCCGTGGCAGAAAACACAGGTCGCGCGCTGGCCGACGCGTCCGCACTGCCTCGATTACGTGGCCCAGCTCGTCACCGATTTCACGCCGCTCGCGGGCGACCGCAAGTTCGGCGAGGACGACGCGATCGTCGGCGGCTTCGGCCGCTTCCGCGGCGAGAGCATCTGCATCGTCGGCCAGGAGAAGGGCTCGACCACCGAAAGCCGGCTCAAGCACAATTTCGGGATGGCGCGGCCTGAAGGATACCGCAAGGCGGTGCGGCTGATGGACATGGCCGACCGTTTCGGCATTCCGGTCATC
>JAXDNZ010000399.1:0-3838 GCA_034669185.1 Hyphomicrobiales bacterium | reverse complement strand
GGCGCCGAGGAGAAGACCGGCGGCTGAATGAAGTCTGCGGGCGCTTCGGTCGGATACAGCGGCGGCGGCAGGTCGAGCGCAACCGCCGGCGGCATGACCGGATCGGAAGCGCTCGGAGCAAGGGCTGCCGTCGCCGAGGCGGCGGGCGCCGCGGGTTGCACCGCGCGCTCGACGATCGCAGGCGGCGGCTCGATCGGATGCGCCGCCGTCTGGCTCGACGGAACCTGCTTCGGCTCGCCCTTAGGGGCTTTCTGTTTTTCGCGCGCCGACTGCCGCGGCGATACGTCGGTCGACCCGTCGGTGAACGGATGGCCGGTCCGCTTCTGGCCCGGCGTTTCCCTGGAGGCGGTCGCCGGAGCCTCCTTCTGCTTGTCGTTCTTCTTTGAAGGGGGCCCGTTGCCCGCCGCCGCCAGATAGGCCGCCATCGCGGCGCTCATCTCCGGGCCGGTCGTATAATGCTGGCGCAGGAAGCTCGCGGTGCCGCCGCTCTTGGCGAGCCCCTGCGGGCTCTTGTGGCAGGCCGAACAGGTGTTGGCGAAGATCTTCGGTGCGTTCCTGGGGTCCTCCAGGGCCGTCTGCGCGTGCACCGCGGCGGCGCCGAGCCCGGCGGCGACAGTCGCGCCCACCAATACCATCCGCCCGAAGCCCGCCACGCCAAAACCTCCTGCCGCCGTAGGGAGATACCCGCCGATTCGCCCTACTTCTTTAGCGTATTCTGGCACGCCGGGAAGGCAAAATTGCAACCCGCGCGCCGCTGCGCATTGCCGATAATGGAGGACTTTGTTCTAATGGTGTTGTCCGACCGCGGCTACCCCGAGGTGTTTGGGACACTTTAAGCCGCAGCGGTCTTGAAGGCCGCGCGCATCCCATGCCCTGCCGCTGGCCGATGGACCGGCCGGACGCGTTGAGTTGGGGGCGGGACGATGGACTGGCTGCTGCGGAGACTGTTGCCGTCGTTCATTCGGCAAGGATCGTTGCGCCTCACGACGGCGCACGGAACCACGATCGTCCTTGGCGACGGAACCGGCACGCCGCTCGCCGCACGCTTCACCACGACGAAAGCGCAGTGGCATCTGCTGTTCGATCCCGAGCTTGCGCTCGGCGAGACCTACATGGATGGCACCTTTGTGATGGAGCAAGGCTCCATCGCCGGGTTGCTCGAGCTTGCAATGTCCCAGGAACAAGCGAGCAAGCCGCCGCGCTGGGGACGCGTGCAATGGCTGCTGCGCTATCTCGGACGGCGGCTGGCGCAGTTCAACCGGCCGGCCCGCGCACGCAAGAACGTCGCGCATCATTACGATCTCGATCAGCGGCTTTATTCCTTGTTCCTCGACGCCGACAGGCAATACAGCTGCGCATACTTCGAGCATCCGGAGCAATCGCTCGACGACGCACAGCTCGCCAAGAAGCGCCATCTCGCGGCGAAACTTCTGGTCAAGCCGCAGGCGCACGTTCTCGACATCGGTTCCGGCTGGGGCGGTCTTGGGCTTTATCTTGCCGAACTCACCGGCGCGCAGGTGACCGGCGTCACGCTGTCGCAAGAACAGCTTGCGCTGTCGCGCCAGCGCGCCGAGGAGAAGGGGCTCTCGAGCGAGGTCGAGTTCCGGCTGCAAGACTATCGCGACATCACCGAGCGCTTCGACCGCATCGTCTCGGTCGGCATGTTCGAACATGTCGGCGTCGGCTACTATGACAGGTTCTTCCGCAGGGCCGCCGAGCTGCTCGCCGACGACGGCGTGATGGTACTGCATTCGATCGGCCGTTCCGAAGGCCCCGGCATCACCAATCCGTGGATCGCCAAATACATCTTTCCCGGCGGCTACATCCCGGCGTTGTCGGAAGTGCTTCCTTCGGTCGAGCGCGCCGGCCTGCTCGTCACCGACATCGAGATCCTGCGCCTGCACTACGCCGAGACGCTCAGGCTCTGGCGCGAGCGGTTCCTCGCGCATCGCGAAGACCTGGAACGGGTCTATGACGCGCGCTTCGTTCGCATGTGGGAATTCTATCTCGCCGCCTCGGAAATGACCTTCCGCGAGCAGGGCATGATGGTGTTCCAGATCCAATTGACCAAACGCCAGGATGTGGTTCCGATCACACGCGATTACCTTGGGCGCGAGGAAGCGCGGCTGCGCGCGCTGGAAGGCAGCCGACGCCCGCCGCTGCGGCTCGCGGGCGAGTAGGTTTCCAGGTGAGTAGATTCTGTCCCTTCGTGCGGACACAAATCCGTCAAGCTCTATTCGAATGTTTGTCGAGATAAATTCGATTCGCGGTGAGTCGTGTGGACAGCGGTGATCGGCGATTGCGCCGGTCGTCACGCTGAACACGCGATGCTAAGAGGCGAACTCGCCTCGTATTCAGTCGGCATCTCGTTCATGGCCATCGATCAGACCGCGCGCAAGCCCGCGCCAGAGAGTCCTGCGCTGTTCCGCGCCGCACCGCACAATATCGAGGCGGAGCAGGCGCTGCTCGGCGCCGTGCTGGTCAACAACGAGGCGTTCTACCGCGTCTCCGACTTCCTTTTGCCGGAGCATTTCTTCGAGGGGATCCATCAGAAGATCTTCGAGCTCGCCGGCAGCCTGATCCGCATGAACAAGGTCGCGAGCCCGGTGACGCTCAAGACCTTCCTGCCGCCCGATCTCGACGTTGCCGGCCTGACCGGGAGCCAGTACCTCGCGCGCCTCGCCGCGGAGGCGACCACCGTCATCAACGCCGAAGACTATGGCCGCACCATCTACGATCTGGCGATCCGCCGTTCGCTGATCCTGATCGGCTCCGACATGGTCAACGTCGCCTACGACGCGCCGGTCGATCTCGCACCGCGCGACCAGATCGAGGACACCGAGCGCAGGCTGTACGAACTCGCCGAGATCGGCCGCTACGACGGCGGCTTCCAGCGCTTTGCGACCGCGCTCACCACCGCGGTCGAAATGGCCGCGCACGCCTATCAGCGCGACGGCAAGCTTTCCGGGCTTGCGACCGGGCTGGCCGACGTCGACCGCATGATGGGCGGGCTGCAACGCTCCGATCTCGTGATCCTCGCGGGCCGTCCCGGCATGGGCAAGACGGCGCTTGCCACCAACATCGCCTACAACGTCGCCAAGGCTTGGGCCGGCGAAGTGCGCCCCGACGGCCGCATGGAGACGATCAACGGCGGAATCGTCGGCTTCTTCTCGCTCGAAATGTCGGCCGAACAGCTTGCCACCCGTATCATCTCCGAGCAGACCGAAGTTCCCTCCTATCGTATCCGCCGCGGCGAGATCGATCCGGCCGATTTCGACCGCATCGCGGCGGTCGCGCGCGACATGGAAGAGATCCCGCTCTACATCGACGAGACCGGCGGGCTCTCGATCGCGCAGCTCGCAGCGCGTGCGCGCCGCCTCAAGCGTCAGCGCGGGCTCGATCTTCTGGTGGTCGACTACATCCAGCTGCTGCAGGGCTCTTCGCGGCGTGCGCAGGAGGGCCGCGTGCAGGAGGTGACCGAGATCACGACCGGGTTGAAGACGCTGGCGAAGGAGCTCAACCTGCCGATCCTCGCGCTCTCGCAGCTCTCGCGCCAGGTCGAGAACCGCGACGACAAGCGGCCGCAACTCTCGGACCTGCGCGAATCCGGCTCGATCGAGCAGGATGCCGACGTGGTGATGTTCGTATTCCGCGAGGAATATTATTTGAAGAACAAGGAGCCGCGTCCCGGCACTGACGAACATTTCAAGTGGCAGACCGACATGGACGCGACGCACGGCAAGGCCGAGCTGATCCTCGGCAAGCAGCGTCACGGTCCGACCGGCACGGTGCAGTTGCACTTCGACGCCAACGTGACGCGCTTCGCCGATCTGGCCGA
>JAXDNZ010000398.1:0-3441 GCA_034669185.1 Hyphomicrobiales bacterium | reverse complement strand
CGGACAGGTGCAGGTGATGTTCGACAACATGCCGTCGATCGTTCCGCACGTGAAGTCCGGCGGCTTGCGCGCGCTCGCGGTCACCACCGCGGCGCGCTCGCCGGAGCTTCCCGACGTGCCGACGGTCGGTGAGACCGTGAAGGATTACGAGGCAAGCGCATGGTTCGGGATGGGCGTGCCGAAGGGCACGCCGCCGGAGATCATCGAGACGCTCAACAAGGCGATAAACGAAATTCTCGCCGATCCCGCGATGAAGGCGCGGATCGCGGAGCTAGGCGGCGTTCCGATCGTCGCGACGCCGGCGGAATTCGGCAAGGTGATCCAGTCGGAGACCGACAAGTGGGAGAAAGTCGTCAAATTCGCCGGCGCAAAGGTCGAGTGACGCGCATCAGGATCGCATATTTTCGGGGAGGAATTCATGACCGGCCGCCTGCGGCGCATTGCTTTGTCGATTGCCTGTCTGCTGGTCGTCACGCCGGCGCTCGCGCAGAGCTATCCGAATCGGCCCATTCACTTCATCGTCGGCTTCGCGGCCGGCGGGCCGAATGACATCGTGGCGCGCATCTTGGGCGAATGGCTCTCCAACCACATGGGCCAGCAATGGGTGATCGAGAACCGCGCGGGCTCGGGCGGCATGCTGGCGGCGGCCTCCGTGGTCAACGCGGCGCCTGACGGCTACACCGTGATGTTCGTGGCTCCGAACAACGCGATCGGCGAGTCGCTTTACAAGAAGCTGACCTTCAACTTCCGGCGCGATACGGTGCCGGTCGCCGGCACCTTGCGGCTCGCGAACCTGATGGTCGTGCCGCCGGATTTCCCGGCCAAGACGGTGGCGGAGTTCATCGCCTACGCCAAGGCCAATCCCGGCAAGCTCAACTTCGCCTCCTCGGGCAACGGCACCTCGGTGCATATGTCGGGCGAGCTGTTCAAGCTGATGGCCGGCATCGACATCGTGCACGTGCCCTATCGCGGATCATCGGCCGCCTATCCCGACCTGATGACCGGCAAAGTGCATGTGCTGTTCGACAACCTGCCGGGCTCGATCAACTTCGCGCGCGAAGGCAAGCTCAAGGCGCTCGGCGTGACGACCGCACAGCGCTGGCCTTCGACGCCGGATATCCCGGCGATCTCGGAAACCGTGAAGGATTTCGAGGCGAGCGTGTGGTACGGCATCTCGGCGCCGAAGGGCACACCGCCGGAGATCGTCGCGATCCTCAACAAGGCGGTGAACGCCGCGCTCGCCGACCCGAAACTTGTCGCACGCTTCGCCGAGCTTGGCGCCGTGCCGATGCCGATGACGCCGGAGGAATTCGGCAAGCTCGTCACGGACGAGACCGAGAAGTGGCGCAAGGTGGTCGAGTTCGCCAATATTTCGGTGGATTGATCTCCACCGTCCGCTCCTCCCCGCGACCCGTCTTCGCCAGGCTTCGACGGGTTCGGTGCCAGTTCGCCGAAGCGTCAGCGAAGGCGGAAAGCGGGGACCCAGAGCAGATGCGGTATGTAAGAACTGGATTCCCGCTTTCGCGGGAATGAGCGGAGGAGAATCATGACAACCCGCAAACGCCCCGAGGACCTCCGCAGTTATCGCTGGCTCGGAGTGAGCGATCTGCGTTCGTTCGGCCACCGCTCGCGGCTGCGCCAGGTCGGCTATGACGCCTCGGACTGGGCGGGCAAGCCGGTGATCGGCATAATCAACACGTGGAGCGACATCAATCCGTGCCACACCCACCTGCGCATCCGCGCCGAAGAAGTGAAGCGCGGCGTGCTGCAGGCCGGCGGCTTCCCGATCGAGCTGCCGGCAATGTCGCTTGCCGAAGTGATGGTGAAGCCGACCACGATGCTCTATCGCAACTTCCTCGCGATGGAGACCGAGGAGCTGTTGCGCTCGCATCCGATCGACGGCGCGGTGCTGCTCGGCGGCTGCGACAAGACCACGCCCGGACTGATCATGGGCGCGATCAGCATGGGCCTGCCGACGATCTACGTCCCGGCCGGGCCGATGCTGCGCGGCAACTGGCAGGGCAAGGCGCTCGGCTCCGGCTCGGACGTGTGGAAATACTGGGACGAGAAGCGCGCCGGCAACATCACCGAGGCCGACTGGGAGGAGATCGAGAACGGCATCGCGCGCTCCTACGGCACCTGCATGACCATGGGCACGGCCGCCACCATGATGGCGATCGCCGAGGCGATGGGCCTGACGCTCCCCGGCGCCTCGTCGATCCCGGCTCCGGACAGCAATCATCCGCGCATGGCGGCGCAAACCGGCCGGCGCATCGTCGACATGGTGTGGGAGGATCTGACGATCGAGAAGATCCTCGACCGCGCGGCGTTCGAAAACGCCATCAAGGTGCACATGGCGATGGGCGGCTCGACCAACGCGATCATCCACGTGGTCGCGATGGCCAAGCGCGCCGGCGTCCAGGTGTCGCTCGCGGATTTCGACCGTATCTCGCGCACCGTTCCGGTGATCGCGAACGTGCGTCCGTCGGGCAAGTACCTGATGGAGGACTTCTTCTATGCGGGCGGCCTGCGTGCCCTGATGGCGGAGCTGCGTGACCGGCTCGATCTCAAATGCTTGACCGTGACCGGCAAGACGCTGGGCGAGAACATCGCGGGCGCCAAAGTCCATTTGCGCGACGTGATCCACCCGGTCAGCGACCCGGTCTCGTCCGAGCCGGCGACCGGCGTGCTGTTCGGCAACCTTGCGCCGCGCGGCGCGATCATCAAGCCGTCCGCGGTGGAGAAGCGGCTGCTCAAGCATCGCGGGCCGGCCCTGGCCTTCGACGACTACAATCACATGGCCGCGATGATCGAGCGCGACGATCTCGACGTCACGCCCGACCACGTGCTGGTGCTGAAGAACTCCGGCCCCAAGGGCGGTCCGGGCATGCCCGAATGGGGCATGATGCCGATCCCGCGCAAGCTCGTGAAGCTCGGCGTGCGCGACATGCTGCGCGTCTCCGATGCGCGCATGAGCGGCACGAGCTACGGCGCCTGCGTGCTGCACGTCTCGTCGGAGAGCTACGTCGGCGGGCCGTTGGCGTTCGTGAAGAACGGCGATGCGATCGAGGTCGACGTCGCGGCGCGCAGCATCAACCTGATGATCTCCGACGAGGAGATGGCAAGCCGCCGCGCCGCCTGGAAAGCCCCTCCCCCACGCTACGAGCGCGGCTACGGGGCGATGTTCTCCAACCACATCGGGCAGGCGGACGAAGGCTGCGACTTCGACTTCCTCTCGGCGCACGTGCCGGTGCCCGAGCCGGAGATACACTGAGCTATCATTCCGGGGCGGCCGCATCGCCAAACCTCATCCTGAGGCGCGAGCGAAGCGAGCCTCGAAGGATGGCCACAAACACCCAGCATGCCGCCATCCTTCGAGACGCCCCTCCCTTTATCCCTCCCCCGCTTGCGGGGGAGGGATAAAGGGAGGGGGCTCCTCAG
>JAXDNZ010000397.1:0-3268 GCA_034669185.1 Hyphomicrobiales bacterium | reverse complement strand
ACCGTTGCGGCGCCGCCGTTGCCACCGCACAGTTTGGTGGTGCTGGCCGGTATACCGCTGAGCTTCGTCGTCCCGTTCCTGCGCTCCAGCGACTTCGCCGTGGTCGGCATTACGCCCCACCTTCAGGAAGCGCGCGAGTACCGCGTCTTTACCGAGACCAAAAAACGAATTCTGGGTCATGCCGGTCCGGCATTTATCGTCACCGATTACAATTCGGAGCGCCTGCGCGGCCTCGCGACCGAACTCGGCATCACCTGGGCCAACGAGTCATGCGTGAAGCTCTTCAACAACGTCGAACAGTCGCTGCGCTGGTGTGAGGGCCGGATCATTGGCTCGCCGTGATACGCTGGCCGGCATCTTCCTATCCGCCGCACCCGAAAACGGCACCGATCGAAGTCAAATACCGTTGCTATGCTCCCGGCTGGTCAGTGTCGCCCTTGCTGGGGCTCGTGCGATTACGTATCAGTGCTGCGCGAGCCTCATCGTCTTTCGGCCGCTCGCTAGTTACGGTTCCCGCAACTGCAGGCCATTCACATCGACGCGATGCGCCTAAACCAACGATTCGGCATTCCAACGCTCAACGGCTATTCTGGCGGCAATCCGCCGGGCTGGGATCGCGGCAATGTCTGGGAGCCGGCTACACCGACACTGAACACTTGGGCAGGTGCCAGAGGATTACCGGGCTGCTCTGCCCAGCCTCCATGACGCCGTGCAAGACTCGGCGGGACCTCGGGTCGCGCCTTTCCGACACGTCCGCGACGTAGATCCCGGAGCGCACCATCGGCGCTCAAGCGCCAAATTGACTGAGGCTGCGAGATGATGAAGCCCGCAATACCCAAGCTGCAAGACCTTCAGGTCAAGCTGTTCACGGACGCGGGCGACAGGACGCAGATTCTCGAGATGGCAGCAAAGGCATGGGTCAAAGGCTTCACCACCAATCCATCGCTGCTGCGCAAGGCCGGCGTGACCGACTACGAGGCCTATGGCCGCGAACTGGTGGCCGCTGTGCCTGACCGCCACATCTCGTTCGAGGTGTTCTCCGACGACATTCCCGAAATGACCGCACAGGCGCGCCTTATCACCACGTGGGGCGAGAATGTCTACGTCAAGCTGCCGGTGACGACGACGCGCGGCGAATCGCTTCGGGACACGGTGCGGGCACTCTCGCACGACGGCGTGAAGGTCAACGTGACCGCCATCTTCACCGACGAACAAGCAGCGGACATCACGAAGGCCCTGGCGGGCGGCGCGCCGGCTTGCGTTTCGATCTTTGCCGGCCGGCTGGCGGATCTCGGCATCGATTACCGGCCGATCATGCAAGCCGGGATCGAACGCGCGCGCGCCACGCCGAATGTCGAGATTATCTGGGCCTCCACGCGCGAAGTGTTCAACGTGATCGAAGCGGACGACATGGGATGCCATATCATCACCGCGCCGGCCGATGTGCTCAAGAAATTGCCCGCAATCGGAACCAAGACCGGGAGCGAGTTGTCGCTCGACGCCGTACGCTTGTTCCGCGAAGATGCCTTGGCGGCGAAACTATCACTTGCTTCGCCGCGGTAATTCCGAACGCCGACAAATGGAAGTCTTCCGGCCTACCCGCGCCGCATCGTATCGTCGTACGGCAGACCGCAGCTCTCCAGCAGCTCGCGGACTTTTGCGGTGATCGTCTCGATCGAGAAGTTGGCGCGCGCATAGGCAACGCCCGCGTCCGACATGCGGAGCCACCGCTCCGGGTTCGCATGGATATCCACGATCGCACGCGCGAAATCCTCGGGATCGTCCGTGACCGCGATGGCGTTCGTGACGCCGGCAGGCATCCCCTCACCCGCGATGGACGTGACAACACACGGCACCCCGACCGCAAGGCTGGCGACAACCTTGCCCTTTAGCCCGGCGCCGAAACGCAACGGCGCTACGGCAACGCGCACGGTGCGGTAAAGCTCGTGTAGGTCTTTCACATAGCCCGTCATCTCGATCCCATCGGATGGCGCATGGTGGGCTGTGACCTCGGCGGGCGGATCGGCACCGACAACGAACAGCCGGGCCTCCGGCAGCGCGGCGCGCACGCGTGGCCAGATCGTGCCGCAGAGGAAGCGGACTGCATCGACGTTCGGTGCGTGTCCAAAGCCCCCGACGAACAGCACGCCGGCTCGGCCCTCGTAGGGTGCGAGCCGCCCAGGCACCTCCACGGCGAGCGGGATGAAGAACCGCTGCGCATCCGGAACGTGTCGCCCGACGTACTCATACTCGAACTCGCTCAGGAGGACCGCCGCATCGGCCGAACGGATGACGCCAAGCTCTCGCGCTTCACGCTGCTTGGCTTCCACGAACGCGTGCAGGTCGCCGTTGAGTTCTGCCTGACGCTGATCGCGCAGAAAATGCAGGTCGACCGTATTGAGGATCACCTTGGCGTTCGGCGCGCACTCGCGCGCGACGTCGATCAGCCCCTCGGCGACCGTGATACGATAGAGCGCAATGAGGTCGAACGCGCCACCATGCGACAGCATGAAGTCGCGCGCCGAGGTCAGCTCGGGGGCCACGGGGCAAATGATGCCGAGAGATTCGAGTTCGTGCGTATAGCGGCCGGCATGCGCCGTCGAAAATGCCGGAACGAATGTGACCTCGTAGCCGAGGTCGGACAGGATACGCATGAACCAGCGGATGTCGCCGGACGCGGCGTCCCTGTCCGGCGTCGGGGTGAAACCGTCGACGACCAGCGCGCGCGCGACCGCGCGTTTTGGCGACGCCGCCTTCAAGAGCGCAGCTCCTGCGCCGGTCGCAACAGCCTCGCCGGGATCAGGACGCTGCGGCGCCGGGCGAAAGTTCTCACTCTCGCCGGTCTTCCTGTCGTTCTTGGCAGCAGGCCGTGAATCGTCGCCCCGCGCCCATCGCAGCGCAGGCTGGAGCACATAGGACAACAGCCTGAAATACAGCGGACGCGGCAGCCGTGACGCGGCAAACGCGAGACGCGAGGTCACCTTCCAGGCGATCGTTGCGGCCATGACAGACCGTGCATGACGCGCGCCGTCCGCGCGCATGGCTCTAGCCGGCAGCAGGGGCCGAGGCGGTCGCGCTCGCCGCCGCGGCGATCTGCCGTTCGTGATAGGTCGCGAGCCCCTCCTCGATGCCGCCGCCCCAGACCAGCCGCCCATGCTCCATCAGCAGCGCGCGGTTGCAGAGCCTGCGCACGAGATCGATCGAATGGCTCGCCAGCACCAGGATGCCGGCTTTCTGGATGAATCGATCGAGCCGCTCGTTCGCCTTC
>JAXDNZ010000396.1:0-6873 GCA_034669185.1 Hyphomicrobiales bacterium | reverse complement strand
TCCTCGTCGCGATCGTGTTCGGTCCGCAGTGGTGGATCAGGCATGTCCTGAAGCAGCACGGGACCGAACGATCCGATCTGCCCGGCACGGGCGGCGAGCTTGCGCGGCATCTGCTCGACGAGGCGGGGCTGAAACAGGTCGCGGTCGAGAAGAGCGATCTCGGCGATCACTATGATCCGGTGGCGCGTGCGGTGCGGCTTCTGCCGCAGCATCATGACGGCCGCTCGGTCGCGGCTGTCGCGGTTGCGGCGCACGAGGTCTCGCATGCCGTGCAGCATGCGCGCAACGAACGCGCGTTCGTGCTGCGCCTTGCCTTGATCACAAAAGTGGCGTGGATCGACAAGGTAGCGTCGGGGCTCTTGCTGCTGTCTCCGCTGGTTTTCCTGATCGTCAGGTCGCCGCTCGTGATCGTGCTGCAGATCGTTGCGGGCGTCGCGCTGCTGGTGATCCGCGTGTTCGTGCATATCACGACGCTGCCGGTCGAGTTCGACGCCAGCTTCGGCAAGGCGCTGCCTGTCCTGCAGCGCGGCGGCTACCTGTCGGCAACCGACATGCCGGCGGCGCGTCGTGTGCTGCGCGCGGCGTCGTGGACCTATGTGGCGGGCGCGCTCGCGACGCTGCTCGACATTGCGCGCTGGTTCCGCATGCTGCGCTTCTAAACGACGGGGAGCCCCGATGGCCGAGCACTATGATACGCTTGAAACCCGCGATCCGGCGGCGCGCGAGCAGGATCTGTTCGCACGGCTGCCCGCGCAAATCGCGCATGCGATGACCGCGGCGGGATGGGGGAAGCAAGTCAGCGGTACCGATGCGAAGGCGATCACGAGCCGCGCAGCGCTTGCGAAGCTGCCTGTGCTGCGCAAGTCGTCGCTCCCCGCGTTGCAGAAGGAAACGCCGCCCTTCGGCGGCTTCAACGTGACGCCGCCCGGCAGGGCGAAGCGGCTGTTCATGTCGCCGGGGCCGATCTTCGAGCCGGAAGGGCAGGAAGGCGACCACAACGGCGCGCGCGCGCTGTTCGCCGCGGGCGTGCGCGCCGGCGACGTGGTGCACAACTGCTTCTCCTATCACCTCACCCCCGGCGCCTTCATCCTCGAGGCCGGCGCACACAAGCTTGGCTGCGCGGTGATCCCCGGCGGCGTCGGCAACACCGAGGCGCAGCTCGATGCGGTCGTGCAGTTCAAGCCCACCGCCTATGTGGGTACGCCGGACTTTTTGAAGATTCTGCTCGATGCTGCGGTGAAAGCCGGCAAAGACGCCTCGTCGATCAAGCGCGGGTTGGTGTCGGGCGCCGCGCTGCCGCCTTCGCTGCGCAAGGAGCTGGGCGAACGCGGCGTGGCGGTGAAGCAATGCTACGCGGTCGCGGAAGCGGGCGTCGTTTCCTACGAGTCCGAGGCGCTGGAAGGCATGATCGCCAACGAGGACATCATCCTCGAGATCGTGCGCCCCGGCACCGGCGATCCGGTCGCGGAAGGCGAGGTCGGTGAGGTCGTGGTCACCAATTTCAATCCGGATTACCCGATGATCCGGCTTGCGACCGGCGATCTCTCGGCGGTGCTCGCCGGCGCCTCGCCGTGCGGGCGCACCAACACGCGCATCAAGGGCTGGATGGGCCGCGCCGACCAGACCACGAAGGTGAAGGGCATGTTCGTGCGGCCGGAACAGATCGCGGAGATCACCAGGCGCCACCCCGAGCTTGGACGCGTGCGCCTCGCGGTGACGCGCGAGGGCGAGCAGGACGCGATGACGCTGATGGCCGAATGCGCGAATGCGCCGTCCGGCCTCGCCGACGCTGTCGCGGCAACGCTGCAGGCCGCGACCAAGCTCAAGGGCGCCGTGAAGCTCGTGCCGCCGGCTTCGCTGCCGAACGACGGCAAGGTGATCGCCGACGAACGGCCGGTGGGCTGAGCGTCACTTCGGCGCGACGCGTCCCTCGACCCCGGTGCGCACGACCCCGAGGTTGCGCACGTAGTCGACGACCTCGTTCACCAGCAAGGGCGCGTCGTTGTCGGGCGTGACGCGCTTGGCCTCGCGCAGCATCGCGTAGTCGTCGCCGCCGCGCGCCAGGAAATCGACGACCGCGACACGGTAGCTCTTGCCCTCGTCGAGTGGCGCGCCTGCGACCTGCATCGCGACGATGCGGCTGCCGGGATCGCGCGCCGCATCGTAGGTGACCGTGATGCCGGAGACCTGGGGAAAGCGTCCGCTCGGGCGCGGCAGCAGCGCGAGGCCGTTCTCCACGGCGCGCCTCAGGTCGCGGCCGGACAATTCCAGGGCGACCACGCGATTGCTGAAAGGGAGCTCGGACAGGATGTCGCCATGGGTGATGGCCGCGCCCGGCTGGTAGGTCTTGCCGGCGCGGATGCCGCCGCCGTTGAGCAGCGCCACGTCGGCGCGCGTTGTTGCGCGCATTGCATCGGCGAACAGGTTGCCGATCGCGGCCTCGCGTGTGCGCACCGTTGCGGTGCGGCTGTCGAGCTCGACCGTGGTGGTGGCGATGGTCAGATCCATTTTGTCGGCCAGCGCGGCCTGGAAGCGCGCGACCGCAGCGGCGACCTCCGGATCGGGCGTCACCGTCGCGGTATCGATCAGGCGGAACTGCGGCCACCACGTCATGGCACGCTTGCCGCCGTCCTCGCGCACCGTGATCGTCGCGTCGATGCAGGTGACGAAATGCGCGTCGTAACCGGACTCCGCCAGCGCGCAGGATTCGGTGAAGTTCACGAACAGGTCGTGGGTGTGGCCGGTGAGCAGGAGATCGGTCACGCCCGAATATTGCAGCGCGATCGCGTCGCCGCGATTGCAATGCAGGACCGCGACGACGAAATCGGCGCCCTCCTGGCGCAGCGCGCCGGCCTGCGCCTTGGTGGTTGCAATGGTCGATGCGAACACAAGGTCCTCCGGCGAGGACATGCGCGCGGATTGCTCGTAGGCGAGGCCGGTGAGGCCGATGCGCACGCCGTCGACGGTGAGCATCGTGCGGTCCTTGAAGCGCGGCAATGACGCGCCGTTGGCGTCGCGCAGGTTCGCCCCGTAGAGCGGGAACGACGCCTCGCTCATGCGCTCGAGGAAGACGGCCTTGCCGAAGTCGAACTCGTGGTTGCCGGGCACGAAGATGTCCGGCGCCACCATGTTGGTGAGTGCGACGATGTGCGCGCCGCGGTCGAACCCCGACATGATCGAGGGCGAGAGCGTGTCACCGCCATGGACGACGATCACGTTGCGAGCCCTGGCGCGCTCGGCCTTGATGACCGCCGCAAGCCGCGCAAAGCCCCCGCGCAACTTCCCGTCGGGAAAGGGCTGCTCGGCCATCAGGTAGAAGTCGTTGAACAGGACGAAGGTGACGTCGGCGACATGGCGTGTCTGCGCCCAGGCCGGGCGCCACGCGGCCAGCGCCGCGAACGTTGCGCCGAGCGAGGCAAGGAAGGAGCGGCGGGTGACCGTGGGTTTGGCCATCTTGGTCTGATCGATTTTGTTGTTGTTCTGCATGGTCCGGACGTGGTTACTCGCAGCCCCTTAACATGCGTGTCATATTGCCCGCCACACGCGATTTGCCACGGACTGCGCACGCATGAACGACACGTCGACCCCGCCGGACGCACAAGCGCAGCCGGCCGGCCATCCGCCGGTCGCGGGGCGACGCATCGGCGTGCTCCTCGTCAATCTCGGCACGCCGGACGCGACCGATTACTGGTCGATGCGGCGTTACCTCAGGGAATTCCTCTCCGACCCGCGCGTGATCGAGACCAATCGCGTTGTGTGGTGGTTGATCCTCAACCTCGTCATCCTGACGATACGGCCGGGCCGCAAGGGGAAGGACTACGACAAGATCTGGAACAGGGAGCGCAACGAATCGCCGCTTAAGACCATCACGCGCGCGCAGGCCGAGAAGCTTGGCCAGCAGTTGGCCGGGCGCTACCCGGCCATCACGGTCGACTGGGCGATGCGCTACGGCAATCCCTCGATCGGCTCGCGGCTCGCCGCCATGCAAGCCGCCGGCTGCGACCGCATCCTCGTGGTGCCACTCTATCCGCAATATTGTGCGGCAACCACCGCAACGGTCGCCGACAAGGCGTTCGATGCGCTGAAAACGATGCGCTGGCAGCCTTCGGTGCGGATCGCGCCGCCCTGGCATGACGATCCGCTCTACATTGAGTCCGTGGCGCGTTCGATTGAGGCGGAGCTGGCCAGGCTTCCGTTCAAGCCCGAGGCGATGCTCGCGTCCTTTCACGGTGTGCCCAAGGACATCCTCATCAAGGGCGATCCCTATTACTGCCACTGCCACAAGACCGCGCGGCTGTTGCGCGCGCGGCTCGGTCTCGACGAGGAGCAATTCAAGCTCACGTTCCAGTCGCGCTTCGGCTTTGCCGAATGGCTGCAACCCTATACCGCCGAGACCGTGAAGGCGCTCGCGGAGCGCGGCGTGAAAAACCTTGCCGTCGTCACGCCGGGCTTCGTCGCGCATTGCCTGGAGACGCTGGAAGAGATCGCGGGCGAGAACGCCGAGATTTTCCATCATCACGGTGGCGTGAACTTCGCCGCGATCCCCTGCCTCAACGATAGCGCCGCCGGAATCGCGGTGATCGAGCACGTCGTCACGCGGGAGTTGCAGGGATGGCTGCCGTTGGGTGACACAATCCGACCGTAATCGGTACCCACCTGTTCCACGTCCCGGCAGAGGCACCATTCTACCGCCTCGGCCAACACCTGGGGGTTTCCATGTTCGGCTTCGACGTCTTCGTCATCGTCATCGTCGCGCTTGCCGTGCTGATGCTGTTCGCGGCCGTGAAGACCGTGTCGCAGGGCTATAATTGGACGGTCGAGCGCTTCGGCCGCTACACCGGCACGCTGCAGCCGGGCCTCAATCTCATCGTGCCGTTCATCGATCGCGTCGGCCACAAGATGAACATGATGGAGCAGGCGATCGATATCCCGCAGCAGGACGTCATCACCAAGGACAATGCGACCGTCACCGTCGACGGCCTCGCATTCTTCCAGGTGATCGACGCCGCCAAGGCGTCCTACGAGATCGCCAATCTGGACCAGGCGATCGTCAAGCTCACCATGACCAACATCCGCTCGGTCATGGGCGCCATGGACCTCGACCAGATGCTGTCGCATCGCGACGAGATCAACGAGCGCCTGTTGCGCGTGGTCGACGCGGCGGTCGGCCCGTGGGGCGTCAAGGTCAACCGCATCGAGATCAAGGACATCGTGCCGCCCGCGAATCTCGTGCAGTCGATGGGCCGGCAGATGCAGGCCGAGCGCGAGAAGCGCGCCGTGATCCTTGAGGCCGAAGGACAGCGCCAGTCGGCGATCCTGAAGGCGGAAGGCGCCAAGCAGTCGCAGATCCTCGAAGCCGAAGGCCGGCGCGAGGCCGCGTTCCGCGACGCCGAAGCGCGCGAGCGCTCCGCGCAAGCCGAAGCCAAGGCGACTGAGATGGTGAGCGCCGCCGTTGCCAAGGGCGACGTCGCGTCGCTCAACTACTTCGTGGCGCAGAAATATCTCGATGCCTTCGGCAAGCTGGCGCAGTCGCCGAACCAGAAGGTGCTGATCCTGCCGATGGAGGCGACCAGCGTGCTCGGCTCGCTCGCCGGTATCGGCGAGATCGCCAAGGCGACGTTCGGCAGCAGCGACCATGGCGGCACAGCCGCTGTCGCACCGCCGCGTCGTCCGACCGGGCCGCCAACCACCGGCTTCACCACGCCCGGCTACACGCCGCCTACGAGTTGAACCCTAAAGCCTGAAGGGAAGTGTCATGTCGTCGAACATCGTCTCGTACCTTGCTTCGCTCGGCGTGTGGAACTGGTTCATCCTGGCCGGCGTGCTGCTCGCGATCGAGGTCATGGTGCCGGGCACGTTCTTCCTGTGGCTCGGGCTCTCGGCCGCGCTCGTCGGCGGGCTGTCGTTCGTCATCGCCTGGTCGTGGCAGCTTCAGCTCGTCGCCTTCGCGGTGCTGGCGTTGGTGTCGTTCGTCGTGTGGTGGCGATTCGGCCGGCCGAGCGAAACCGCGCCCGATCGGCCGTTCCTCAACCGGCGCTCCGAGGGCTTCGTCGGCCGCGTCTTCACGCTCGACAAGCCGATCGTCGACGGCTCCGGCACGGTGCGGATCGACGACACGATCTGGCGCGTCGCCGGTCCCGATTGCCCGGCCGGCAGCCGCGTCAAGGTGGCGCGCGCGGATGCGGCGACACTGGTGGTCGAGCCGGCGGCGTGATTAGGCCACGCCCGCCCGCAGCAGGTCATGCAGGTGCACGATGCCGGCCGGCGTGCCGGCATCGACCACGATCACGGCGGTGATCTTGGAGGAATTGAGAAGCTCGATCGCTTCGCTCGCGAGTTGATCGCTGCTGATGGTCTTCGGCTTCGGCGTCATCACGTCGTCGACCTTCGCGGCGAGCAGACCGGGACGCATGTGGCGGCGCAGGTCACCGTCGGTGATGATGCCGGCGAGCGTGCCATCCGCGGCCGTGACGCCGACGCAGCCGAGCCCTTTCGCGGTCATCACCACGACCGCGTCGCTCATTGGGGTGCCAAGGCGCACCAGCGGCACCGCTTCGCCGGTGTGCATGATGTCGCGGATGAATTTCAGTTTTGCGCCGAGCCGTCCGCCCGGATGCAGCTCGCGGAACTTGAGCGCGGTGAAGCCGCGGCTTTCCAGCAGCGCGACCGCGAGCGCGTCGCCGAGCGCAAGCTGCATGAGCGACGAGGTGGTCGGCGCGAGATTGTGCGGACAGGCCTCGCGCGCGGGCGGCAGCGTGAGCACGACGTCGGCGGCCTTGGCGAGCGTGCTCTCGGGATCGGCGGTGAGCGCGATCAGGCCGATACGAAAACGCCGCGAGTAGTTGATCAGGTCCTTCAGTTCCGCGGTCTCGC
>JAXDNZ010000395.1:0-5233 GCA_034669185.1 Hyphomicrobiales bacterium | reverse complement strand
GCGCCTTCGGAAGCGACGGAGCGCGCGACCCGTTCGGCGGCCGTGACCGCGTCGGCGCGCGCTGCCTGCACCTCTTCCATCAGTTGCGAGATTCCACGCTCGATCGCGCCGATATTGCCGAAGCGCTGGTCGGCAACCTCGATCTTGTCGGCGAGCCGCATGATCTGTCGTTCGAGCTGATCGATGCCGGCGTGCTCGTTCGCGGGGGTGCCGTGCTGGTCGAGCTTGGCGGTGAGCGCCTGAACGAGCGATTCGAGGTTTTGCGGCAGCTCTGCGCGGTCCAAACCGCGCGAATCGAGCGCACGGGTCAAAGTCTCGACCCGCTGCGACAGCGACTCCAGATGCGAGGCGCCGGTCGCCGCCGCCATATGGTCGATGCGGTCGGCAAGCGCGTGCACGTCGGAGCGCAGCGCCGCGAGCGCGTCGGCCGAGGCGACATGCTGGGCGAAGCCGCGCATCTCGCCGATCACGCTTTGCAGCGAATGCACCGCATCGACGTCGATACTGCCGGCAAAGCCGTCGAGCTTGGCCGAAAGCGCGTGCACCTGCTGCTCGAAGGCGCCGAGGCCTTCGGCCGGGGTCATGGAGTTGATCGCGTGCACGACCTCGCCGAGGGCGCTCTCGATGTTGGCGAGCGCGGACGGGTCGGCGCCGCGATTGTGGCTCTGGTCGATGCGCTCGGCGAGCGCGCGCACTTCGGCTTGCAGCGAGTCGAGCGCGCGGCGCGGCAGCGCCTCGTTGATCGTGCTGGCGATCTCGCCGAGGTCGCGGCGCAGTCCGGTGATCGCGTCCTCGACGCCGCTCGGCTGGCGCAACTGATCGATCTGTTCCGACATATGGCGCAGTTGCGCCTGCAAATTCGCGAGATCGGCGCTTGTCGCCGTCCCGGGTGCCCGCTGGTCGGATTCATCGAGCGCGCGCTGGCGCGCGCTGATCTCGGCGACCGCGGTGTCGACGTCGGCGGAAGGCGCGATCGGCGGTGCCTGATTGCGGCGGAGCGATTCAAGCTCGCCGGCCAGCGCGGATACGCGGTGCTCGACGTCGCCGCTGCGCCCGGCGGTCAGGTGATCCAGCCGCTCGTTGAGCCGCGCGACCGTATCGGCAAGCCGCGACGTCGCGCGGTCGGCGCCGCGCGCGGCCGTAAAGGTGCCGGCCCCGGATCCCGGCCGTCCCATGCGCTGCGAGAGCTGATCGAGACGCCCGGCGATCGAGCCGTGGCTCGGCGTCGCGCCTGTGGCGGCGGATTCGCCGATCGTTGCGCGGAGCCAGTCGTCGACCGACATTCCGGATCGCTGGGCCGCAACGCGTGCGGCCTCTCGTAGCTCAGGACTGAGGCCGTCGGTTCGGGAAAAACCTGAAGTCATTGCTCAGCCCGCGGTCTTTGGTACGGTCGGGAGAGGTCGATCCCCTCCGACGCTCGTTGACGGACGTGGACGGCGCGACCGGTCCTCCCGTCCGGGTTAACTTTTCCGCTTTAGGGTAAATAAGCCGTTAACCCTTGGAGAAACCGGGAGATATTCGTGCGCCCCGCCCGGTCATCGGCCGCGCTCAAAAGTTCGCGCCGTTCGACGAGTAGCAAACGCTATGGTTGTAAATGGTTGGAATCCGCCGGATAAGGTACTGTAATACTGCATGGAATTACTGTTATTTGTGCCTCACGTAACGTCAGATGTCTCGATTTTATGCGATTGACTCCTTATGTGGCGGGCTGAAATCGCCCGATTTTCGGGCTCCCTGATCTTCTAGAGCCGAAAGCCAAAAGACATGCATGATTCTCCGCCCGCGGACGCGTCCGCGCACCATAGCCTATGGGCGTCCAGCGACGCCGATGAGGGCACGCCCGGCGCCGACACCGTCTTCACCATTGGCGAACTCGCGCGCGATTTCGGCGTGACGCTCCGCGCCCTTCGCTTCTATGAAAACAAAGGCTTGCTTAGCCCGCAGCGCGACGGCCTGAACCGGCACTATTCGCAACGCGACCGCAGCCGCCTCGCGCTTATCCTGAAGGGCAAGAAGCTCGGCTTCACGCTGGCCGAGATCCAGCAGATGATCGCCGCCGAGGAAGGCGGAAGAGCCGATGCCGCGACACTCAATCTCAGCCAGGAGAAATGCCTCGAGCAGATCGAGTTGCTGGAGCGGCAAAAGGCGGATCTGGACGAAGGGCTTGCCGAACTCACCCGCATTTATGCCAAGCTCGCCGGTAAGGCGCTCGAGCGTACCGGCTCGTGACCTTGAGCGTACCGGCTCGTGACCGTGAAAGATAAATCGGAACAATCGCTTAGTCGGGAGAGCCCATGAGGCAAGGCCGCAGCGGTCATCGAACACGATAGCGGCGCCTTTTTTTGCGCTGCTATCTTTACGTTTACGTAAACTAGATGTATGAGTACGTCGCGAGATTGAGCAGAGGGGCTGGTTGCGTGACTGAACTCGACCATTCCGGCCCAAGCGTGCTCCCCGAACCGGTCACCGGCTTCGCCGGCTCTGCGGCCGGGCGCGACATCTTCACCATCCGCGATCTCACCAAGGAATTCGCCGTCTCGGCGCGTACGCTGCGCTTCTACGAGGAGAAAGGTCTCCTCGATCCGGCGCGGCGTGGCGAGCAGCGCCTTTATTCGCGCCGCGATCGCGCGCGGCTCGCCTACGTGATAGCCGGCAAGACCGTCGGCTTCTCGCTCGAGGAAGTGCGCGAGATGCTCGACCTCTATGATCTCGGCGATGGCCAGGTGACGCAGCTCAAAGTCGCGCTGACGAAATTCGGCCAGCGCATCGAGCGGCTCGAGCGCCAGAAGGCGGACATCGACCGCATCGTCGCCGAACTGACGCGTGCGAGTGATGCCATGAAGGAAAAGCTCGCCGCGCGCGAGCACGCCGATCAAGCCTGAGGGAGATCTCCGATGCCAACCTACAGGGCGCCCGTGGAGGACGTGCAGTTCCTGCTCAACGACGTGTTCCACATGGAGCGCTACGGCAACATGCCGGGCTTCGCGGATGCGACGCCCGATCTTGTTGCGGCGATCCTCGAGGAGGCCGCGAAGTTCACCGAGGAAGTGCTGACCCCGCTCAATCGCAGCGGTGATGAGGAAGGCTGCATGCGCCACGAGGACGGCAGCGTCACGACGCCGAAGGGATTCAAGGAAGCCTACAAGGGCCTCGTCGAGGGCGGCTGGGTCGGCATCTCGGTGCCGACCGAATATGGCGGGCAGGGGCTTCCCGCCACGATGACGATGATCGTCAACGAAATGCTCGCCGCATCGAACATGGCGTTCGCCATGTACCCGGGACTGACGCAGGGAGCCATCGCGGCACTGCTGCGCCACGGCTCACCGGAACAGAAAAAGACCTATCTGCCGAAGATGACCACCGGGGAGTGGACCGGCACGATGAACCTGACCGAGCCGCATTGCGGCACGGATCTCGGCCTGTTGCGCTCCAAAGCGATCCCCCAGGCGGACGGCAGCTACCAGATCACCGGCACCAAGATCTTCATCTCGGCCGGCGAACATGATCTGTCGGAGAACATCATCCACCTCGTGCTGGCGCGCATCGAAGGCGCGCCCGAAGGCACCAAGGGCATCTCGCTGTTCATCGTGCCGAAATTCTTGGTCAATGCGGACGGCTCGGTGGGTGCGCGCAACGGCGTGATGTGCGGCTCGATCGAGCACAAGATGGGCATCCACGGCAATTCGACCTGCGTGCTCAACTATGACGAGGCGAGCGGCTGGCTGATCGGCGAGGAGAACCGCGGCATCAACGCGATGTTCACGATGATGAACGAGGCGCGGCTCGCGGTCGGCATGCAGGGGCTTGCCGTCTCCGAGGTCGCCTACCAGAACGCCGCGAATTACGCGCGCGAGAGGCTCCAAGGCCGCTCGATCTCCGGGGTCAAGGCGCCCGACAAGCCGGCCGACCCGATCATCGTGCATCCCGACATTCGCCGCGCGCTGATGTCGGTGAAATCGTTCAACGAGGCCGCGCGAGCATTGCTTCTGTGGACCGCCCTGAAGGGCGACGTGTCGCATCGCTCGGCGGATGAAAAGGAGCGCCAGGCCGCGGACGACCACATGGGGCTGCTTACGCCAGTGGTGAAGGGCGTCCTCACCGACACGGGCTTCGCCAATACCGTGGCGGCGCAACAGGTGTTCGGCGGCCACGGCTACATCGCCGAGCATGGCATGGAGCAGTTCGTACGCGATGCGCGCATTGCAATGATCTACGAGGGTGCGAACGGCATCCAGGCGCTCGATCTCGTCGGCCGCAAGCTTGGCCGAGACGGCGGCCGCGCCGTCACGGCGTTCTTCAAGGAGGTCTCCGCCTTCGCGAAGGAGCATTCAGCCGACGACGCGATGAAGCCGTATGTCGTGCCGCTCGGCGAGGCGCTGGCGCAGCTTCAGCAGGCGACGATGTGGTTCGCGCAGAACGGGCTGAAGAAGCCCGACAACGCCGGCGCGGGGTCGAGCGACTACATGCACCTCTTTGGCCTCGTTGCGCTCGCCTACATGTGGGCGCAGATGGCCAAGGCCGCGCAGGACAAACTCAAGGCCGGCGCCAATGGTTCGGAAGAGCGCATGAAGGCGAAGCTGGTCACCGGCAAATACTTCATGGAGCGCGTGCTGCCGGAGAGTGCGGCGCATCTAAAGCGCATCACCAGCGGCGCCGACACCATGATGGAGCTGCCTGCGGAAGCGTTTTAGGAGCGCCGCTCAAGGAACGGGAAATGCCGATGGAAGCCTTGCAAGTCCCGCGTCCCGCATGGATGGGCGAAGACCT
Source organism: Hyphomicrobiales bacterium (assembly GCA_034669185.1). GTDB lineage: Bacteria > Pseudomonadota > Alphaproteobacteria > Rhizobiales > Xanthobacteraceae > PALSA-894. The sequence goes on along the minus strand of JAXDNZ010000395.1, from coordinate 466 downwards.
CGTGCTGCTCGAGGAGCAGGCGCGCCGCTTCCTTGATTCAGAACTCGTGCCTCACGTCGAGAAATGGACCGAGGCCGGCATCATGGAGCGCTCGGCTTGGGACAAGCTCGGTCAAGCCGGCTTGCTCTGTGCCAGCATGCCGGAGGAATACGGCGGCGCGGGCGGCAGCTTCGCGCATGAGACCGTGATCAACCGCGCAATCGCGCATGCGGGCCTCGACAGTATCGGCGCGCCGCTCCACTCCGGTATTGTCGCGCCCTACATCCTCAACTACGGCACCGAAGAGCAGAAGAAGAAGTGGCTGCCGAGGCTCGCGACCGGCGAGCTGATCGGCGCCATCGCGATGAGTGAGCCCGGCACCGGTTCGGACCTGCAAGGCGTGCGCACCTCAGCGAAGAAATCCGGCAACGGCTACGTGCTCAACGGCTCGAAGACCTTCATCACCAACGGCCAGCACGCCAACCTG
>JAXDNZ010000394.1:0-7943 GCA_034669185.1 Hyphomicrobiales bacterium | reverse complement strand
GATTGTCCGAGGGCACGCGCACCAGGCCTTTCAGGAATTCGATCTCGCGCTCGAAATTGTTGTCGATAAAGTCGGCCATGGGCTGTTCAAGCAATCCCGGATGGGTCGCGAAGTGTGGCGGCAATCGCCTGGCAAATCCAGTCCATGCCACCTAGCGAAGCGCGTCGGGCTCGAACCGCTCGATGAAGCCGATCAGCGCAGCGACCGCGAGACCGAGGTCGTGCGGGCTCGCGTATTCCATGGGGTTGTGGCTGATGCCGCCGCGGCAGCGCACGAACAGCATGCCGATCGGGCAAAGCCTCGCCATCGCCTGGCCGTCATGGCCGGCGCCGGAGCCCAGCCGCAACGGGTCGGCGCCGAGCGCGCGGATCGCCTGCGCGAAGCCGTCCTGAATCGCCGGATGGCACGGCGTGGTCGCGACCTCGCGCGTCGACGTGATGGTGAGGCCGAGATGGCGCTTGTCGGCGATCGCACGCGCGCCGGCGCGCAATTTCTCGCAGAGCTGCGCGCGCGCATTCTCCGAGCTCGAGCGGATATCGAAGATCACCACGACATTGCCCGGGATCACGTTGGTGGCGCCGGGCGACACCGCGACGCGGCCGACGGTCGCGACGACCCCGTCTTTGGTCTCGCGCGCGAGCGTCTCGCCGAGCAGGATCGCCTCGGCGGCGCCAGCGAGAGCATCGCGCCGCATTTGCATCGGGACCGTGCCGGCGTGGCCGGCCTCCCCGAGAAATTCGATGTTCAGATAAGTCTGGCCGCTGATCGCGGTGACGACGCCGAGCGGCTGGTTGCGGGCTTCCAGCACGGGTCCCTGCTCGATATGCACCTCGACATAGGCGGCCGCCTCATCGCGTGCATACGCCGCCGCCGGGATGGCGTCGGGCGACTTGCCGTAGGCGGCGAGTGCGTCCGCGAAGGTCACGCCGTCGCGGTCGGCGAGCGCGAGGTTGGTGCTGCGGAAGACCCCGGCGCAGGCCGACGAGGACGACAGTGTGGCTGGAAAGCGCGAACCCTCCTCGTCGCCGAAGGCGAGCACGTCGATGCCGAACGGTCGTTCACGACCCCGCCGTATGACGTGACCGGCTGCGAGAATGCCGGCGATCACGCCGAAAGCGCCGTCATACATCCCGGCATCGATGACCGTGTCGATGTGCGAGCCGATCAGCAGGCGTTTGCTGCTTTTGCTGCTGCGTTTGCGGCTGCTGCTTTCGATGCGCCCGCGCACGGTGCCGAGCGCGTCCTCCGACACCGCAAGCCCCGCAGCCTGCATCCATTCTGCGACGCGGTCGGCGGCGCGCCGGTGCTCCGGCGTCAGGAAAAGGCGCACCAGCCGGTCCGGCTCGGCCGAAATCGCGCCGAGCGAATTGACCATCAGCTCGGCGCGCGCGCCGAGCGCGGCGATGTCGGATGCGGTGAAGGCGGTCGTCATGAGCACGGTTGGATGATTCAACGTCCGTGCTTATCACGCGGTTTGCGCCGCCTGCCAGCGCGCCTCACCGAGGGGAAATGCCGCGATCGGTTCTTTCATGCTCGTGCGGCCATCGGCGCGTCCAGCAAGGACCACCCGCTATCGCCAGAAGTAATCCGTCTTGGACAGAGTTGCGCCGGCCTTGCCGGCGGCAGCGATGCAGGCTCGTGCGTGTGATTGCTCGCGTCCCGTCAGCACGCCCATGGCGAAGGCCTTCTCCGGCCGTTTGCTCGACCGTTTTCGCGGATGGGCGAATTGCCGCGCCAGCGTCTCGTGCACCGCGATGTCGTTGAGCGTGCCGAGTGCGTCCTGCAGCGCCTCGAGCGTCTTCTGGAAGCGCTTGCGCGCCCTCCTGGCTTTGCGCTTCGGGAACAGGCTCCCAAGGAAATCGGTGGCGTAACGCAGCTTCTTGACCGCGATCCGTACCTTGTGCCGCTCGCCGGCACTCAGGTCGTCCAGTTTGCCAATGTTCTTGATGATCTTGCCGGTACGCCGGTCGAGGACGTCCCGCGCAAAAGCTCTGGCCGGGCGCGCCCGCGCATCGGCGATGGCCGAAGCCTTGTCGTTGAGCCACTTTCCGTTGATCAGCCACAGCGCGGTCGTCAGCACGGCGGCGCGATAGCGTTCGCTCGCGACCGCGGCCTTCGCGGTGTCGAACCCTTTGTCGCGTTTCTTCTTGAGATCGGTCTCGAGCAGTTTGAGCTCGGGCTTGCCGGGGCTCGCCTTGCGCAACGGCGCGACGCTCTCCTCGACCAGCACGTCGAAATCGCGCGCGGCCCCGAGCTGCTCGCCGAGCCACTTGAGCTCGGTCTTGATCTGCTCGGTCTCGCTGCCCTTCACCATCTCGCCGAATAGCGAGATCGCGGCGCGCAGCCGCCGCGGCCCCACGCGCATCTGATGCACGCCTTCAGGCACGCCATGGCGCACGGCGTCTTCGTTGGCCGCGAGGTGGTGCAGGCACGACAGCCCGATCACCGCGAGGGCGTCGCCCGCCGAGGCATCGCGATCGAGCACGATCTCTTCCGCGTCGGCAGGCTTGTGTCGTTCATTGGCTCGCAGCGCGTATCCGCGCTCCGACTTGGCGCGCGCGCCGTAGCTGACGGGGAGTTCGCGCGCGAGACGCTCGGCGAGGCGCGCGATGTCGGTGCGGTTGCCCCGCTTCAGCTCCAACTCGATCTCGCTGATGGTCTCGTGGCGGCGGCCGCTCTTGATGCGGCCGCGGTCGAGGGCAAGCTCGACATCGCTGTCGCCGACGCGCAGCGGCATTACAATGCGCTGCACCTCGGTCTCGAATACCGGCCGCAACGACCTTTTGAGCTTGCGCGTGACGAACGGCGCCAGAGCGGTGTGCCTGGCAAGCTTGAGGTTCGGCCTCGCCGAGGCGACTTCCTCTTCCCATTCCTTGCGGCCGGCGGGGCCGGCCGTACCATCGGTCGCCTTGATGGTCTGCAGTCGTTTGCGCCCGACCTTGCGGATGCGAAGCGTCAGGCCGTTGTCGCGCAGCTTGAATTTGGCGGTGTCGAAGTAGACCGAAACGAGCTTCTTCCTGGTGACAGGACCGTTCGCAAGCCTGTTCAGCCACGGCAATCGGGCCGCCTTGCGGAGCGCCCGTGGTGGAACGGCGAGCTTGAGTTCGACTTCGATGCTCATTGCGCGTTAACGGGCCGACCGTCCCTGAGAAGCCTAACCGCCATGGGTAGAGAATGTTCAAGCTCTCGCAGAATTACCGCGGCGGGGTCGGCAAGGATGTTAGACGAGGCGCGGGATGAAGGCAGGGAACCGGCTGCGGCGCGCGATCGCGCCCTGCACGGTCAGCGCTCGGTTCACCTCAGGGCAGCGATCCACTGGCCGAGCTTCTGACGCTCCTCCTCGGTCATCCCGGTCTGGTTGCCCAGCGGCATCGCCTTGTTTTGTACGGTCTGGGTCAGGATCAGCGCTGCGTGCTTGCGCAACTGATCGGTGGATTCCAGCACGACATTCTTTGGCGCCTCCTTGAAGCTCTCGTGTGTCGGCTTTTGCGCGTGGCACATCGAACAGTGCTTGACGACGATTGCTAGAACCTCCGCGTCCGCAACGGCGGCGCCGCCCGTGACCACGGGCGCGCGCGGCGCCGTGAGCCAGATCGCGCAGATCAGCGCAAAGGCCGCGATCGGCGCGGCCCAGCCGAATGCGTTCCAGTCGTCGCCCGCATCGACACGGTTGATGTAGTGGCGGATCGAAGCGCCGGCGATGATGATCAGCGCGACCACCATCCACGACTGCGGATGCGCGGAGAGAAACGGATAGTGCGGCGACACCATCATCACCAGCACCGGAAGCGTCAGATAGTTGTTGTGGGTCGAGCGCTGCTTGCCGATCTGCCCGTAGCGCGCCTCCGGCACTTCGCCCGCGATCAGCTGCGCCACCATCTTGCGCTGGTTCGGGATGATGATCATGAACACGTTGAACGCCATGATCGTGCCGATGAGCGCGCCGACATGCAGGAACGCGCCGCGCGCGGAAAATACCCTCGTGTAGAGCACCGAAGCGAGCAGGATCAGTGCGAACACGCATGCGCCGAGAAACACCGTATTCTTGCCCATGGGCGATCGACAGAGCCCCTCATAGATCGCCCAGCCGCCGAGCAGCGAGGCGATCGAGATACCGACCGCAGCCCAAGTCGTCAGCGGCATCACGGCCGGATCGACCAGATAGGATTGGGCGTGCATGTAATATTGCACGATGAGCAGGCCGAAGCCGGTCATGAAAGTGAGATTCGCGTCCCACCGAAACCATTGAAGACGGCTCGGCATCTGCGGCGGCGCGACGATGAACTTCTCCACGTGATAGAACCCGCCGCCGTGCACCTCCCAGGCGGTTCCATAAACGCCGGCGCTCTTTCGCTCCCTGGTGTCTAGCGAATAGTCGAGCGCCATGAAGTAGAACGAGGTGCCGATCCAGCCGATGCCCACGATCATGTGGGCCCAGCGCAGCAGCAGGTTGACCCATTCGCCGAGGAAGACGTCCATGCCGTTTTATCCCTCCCGGCTTCGCGGGGAGGAATGACCCTCACGTTCCCGGCGGCTTGTCGTCGATGCCCCGGCGCGTGGCGCCTTGTCGAGGCCAAGCGCGACGTTCCCGGCGACGGTCAGCTGCTCGAACAGGCTGAAATGCTGGAACACCATGCCGATGGGGCCGCGCGCCATGGCAGCGTCAGCCATGGCGGGCACGATCGCTGGCGGCCGGCGAAGCCTGCCGCGCCGCCAGCGTGTCGCGCTTGATGAGAAGCTGCGCCACAACCGACGCCGCAATCGCGGCCGGCGCCTTGTCGGCGATCTCGGTCAGCCCGATCGGGCAGACGAGGCTTTCGACGACGTCTCTCTCCATGCCGATCTTGCGCATCGCGGAGGTGAAGCGCGCGCGCTTGGTCGCGCTGCCGATCAGGCCGACATAGGGGAAGCGGTTCGCAGTCAGCGCCGCAATGACGAGATCGAGGTCGAGCGCGTGACTATGCGTCATTACGGCGACGAACGCGCCGCTCGGCGCCTTGCCGAGTAACGTGACCGGATCGCCCTCGGCGATTGTCGTCACGTTCGCGGCCCAGCTTGCCGGGAAGGCGCCCGGCCGTGCGTCGATCCAGCTGACGGCGAACGGGAGCGGCGCGAGCGCGACCGCGAGCGCGCGGCCGACGTGACCGGCGCCGAACAGATAGAACGGGGACGGCTCGTCGCCGAAGCGCTCGATCACGCGGCCGACGGGTGTCACGACATAGGCCGGTCCCGGCGACCCGCCTTCGTCGCCTTGCGCGACACGACGCATCAGCCGCCCGTCGCTTCCCGCCGCGGCGATGGTTGTCAGCACGCCGCGTCCCTCAGCGTCCGCAAGCTTGGCGATCGCTTCTCTGTCTTTCGCCTCGAAACGCTCAATCATCAGCAGCACGCGGCCGCCGCAACACTGGCCGAGATCGGGACCCAGTGCCTTGTCGAGCCGCGAGACCGCAGGACCGTCACGCCGCGCGATCAGGCTCTGCGCTTCGGCGAGCGCGCTCCATTCGAGCGCCCCGCCGCCGATCGTGCCGGTGAACGTGCCATCGGGGGCGACCACCATGCGGGCGCCCGCCTCGCGCGGACTAGAGCCCTGCGCCTGCGCGACCGTCACCAGCGCCGCCGCGCCCTGCTCAGCGATCAGCCTTTCGATGGTCGGCCATGTCGACATTGTTCAATGCTGCGCCACCGCCCGCACGGCGCGCAAGATCGATTCCGGCGTCGCCGGCGCGTCGAGCGGCACGGATGCGCCCGGCTTGAGACTGTGGATCGCGTCGGCGATCGCGGCGAACACCGAGATCGACAGCATCAGCGGGGGCTCGCCGACCGCTTTGGAGCGATAGATCGTCTCCTCGCGGTTCGCGCCATCCCATAAGGTCACGCGGAAATGCTCCGGCACATCCGACGCGCACGGGATCTTGTAGGTCGAGGGCGCGTGGCTCGCGAAGTCCCCATCCTTGGTGAACACGAGCTCCTCGGTCGTGAGCCAGCCCATGCCTTGCACAAAGCCGCCCTCGATCTGGCCGATGTCGACCGCCGGATTGAGCGAGCGGCCGACATCGTGGACGATATCGACGCCCGTCACCTTCATCTCGCCGGTGGTAACGTCGACCAGCACTTCCGAGCACGCCGCGCCGTAGGAGAAATAGAAGAATGGGCGGCCTCTGGCTGCGGCCTTGTCCCAGCGGATCTTTGGCGTGCGGTAGAAGCCGGTGGAGGACAGCGAAATGCGCGCGAGATAGGCTTGCCGCAGGAAGTCGGGGAAACCGAGCGACTCGTTGCCGATGAACACGCGGTTGTCACGGAATTCGATCTGATCGACCCGCACGTTGCGCGACTCCGCCGCGAACGCGATCAGCCGCCCCTTGATCGCCGCAGCCGCGTTTTTCGCCGCCATGCCGTTCATGTCCGACCCGGAGGAAGCCGCGGTCGCGGACGTGTTCGGCACCTTGGCGGTGGTGGTGGCGGTGATCTTCACATGGTCGAGGTCGACGCCGAATTCCTCGGCGACCACCTGCGCGACCTTGACGTTGAGCCCCTGCCCCATCTCGGTGCCGCCATGGTTCAGGTGGATCGATCCATCCTGATACAGGTGCACCAGCGCGCCGGCCTGGTTGAGATGCGTCGTCGTGAATGAGATGCCAAACTTCACCGGCGTGAGCGCGATACCGCGCCTGAGCGTTGCGCTAGCAGCGTTGAATTCCGCGATCGCTGTTCGCCGCCTGCCATAGTCGCTCGCCGCCTCGCAGGCTGCGACCAATTCCGGCAGGATATTGTCTTCCACCGTCATGCCGTAGGGTGTGACGTCGCGGTCGGGGCCATAGAAATTGAGCTTGCGCACGTCGAGCGGGTCGACATTCAACGACCATGCGATCTCGTCGATCATGCGCTCGGCAACCATCATGCCCTGCGGACCGCCGAAGCCGCGAAACGCCGTGTTCGAGACCGTGTTGGTCTTCATCCGCCTGGTGGCGATCGTCGCCGCCGGCAGGTAGTAGGCGTTGTCGGCGTGAAACATGGCGCGGTCGCACACCGCGCTCGACACGTCGGCCGAGTATCCGCACCGCGCCGCCATGACGGTGTCGAGCGCCTGGATGCGCCCTTGGGCGTCGAAGCCCACCTCGTAGTCCGCGAGAAAGTCGTGGCGCTTGCCCGTCAGTTTCATGTCGTCGTCGCGGTCGAGCCTGATCTTGCACGGCCGGCCGGTCAGGCGCGCCGCCAGAGCCGCGATCGCCGCCCATTGCGCAGCCTGCGTCTCCTTACCGCCGAAGGCTCCGCCCATCCGGCGCACCTCTACCGTGACGGCGGCGTGCGGCAGGTTGAGAACGCGCGCGAGCAGATGCTGCAGCTCGCTCGGATGCTGGGTCGATGCGTAGACGTGGATGTCGCCGTCTTCGCCCGGAATCGCGAGCGACACCTGTCCTTCGAGATAGAAGTGCTCCTGCCCGCCGATACGTAGCTTGCCCTTGACACGATGAGCGCTCGCGGCAAGCGCGACGCCCGTGTCCTCCTTGCGGAACGTGTAGTCCGGCAGGATGCGGCTGTTGGCGCCGAGCGCGTCGTCGACTGTCACGAGCGGCGTGCCGGTCGCGACCTCGATCCTGGCGAGCTTCACCGCGCGCCGCGCTGCATCGCGGGTCTCAGCCGCGACCGCGAACACGACCTGTCCGCAGAATTCGATGCGGTCGGCGACAAACACCGGGTCGTCATGCAGCACAGGGCCGACGTCATTCACGCCCGGAATGTCGGCTGCGGTGAATGCCGCCACGACACCCGGCGCTGCGAGAACCGCCGAGAGATCGACGCCAAGCAATTGCCCGGTCGCGCATGGCGCGCCGCCGACCGCGAGGTGCAACAGGCCTTCGGGCTCGCGCATGTCGTCAATGAAGGTCGCGCTGCCGGCGACGTGCTTGGGTGAAGAATCGTGCCGGGTTGGCCGACGCACCACG
>JAXDNZ010000393.1:0-10631 GCA_034669185.1 Hyphomicrobiales bacterium | reverse complement strand
GCATGGGTACCGACCGTCGCCATCATCAGCGTCCGTCCGTCAGGTACCGACTTTGCGACCGCGTCAGCCGCTATCGTGCCTCCGGCGCCTCCGCGATTGTCGATGATGATCGTGGCACCGGTCGCCTCGGCGAGCAGTTGACCGATGGGGCGTGCCACGATGTCGGTCGGCCCGCCAGCCGGGAAAGGAACAACCAGCCGCACTTGCTGGCCGATCAAGGACGTCGCCGCAGCTGCGCGCGAGCGGATGAACCATGCGCCGGCTGATGCCGCGGCAAGCTTGCAAAACTGCCTGCGCTCCACCCTTACCCCCAAGGTCATCCTGTTCGTATATAGCGCGCAAACATATCCAGGTCCCAATGCCCTCGGGGTGAAAAACCAAAAGGCCCGGTCTCGCGACCGGGCCTTTGTATTTCTCGATCGATCGGAACGCGACGCTTACGCCGCCTCGTCCTCGACCACCGCCTCGTCGGCCTCGCCTTCGGCGGGCTTGGGACCACGACGCGGGCCCTTGGCGAGCGCGCCCTCGATCTCTTTGATCGCCTCGGTCTCGGTGATGCGCTGCACCGCCGAAATCTCGCGCGAGAGCCGGTCGAGCGCGGCCTCGTAGAGCTGGCGCTCCGAATAGCTCTGCTCCGGCTGCGTGTCGGAGCGGAACAGGTCGCGCACGACCTCGGCGATCGCGACGATGTCGCCCGAATTGATCTTCGCCTCGTATTCCTGCGCGCGGCGCGACCACATCGTGCGCTTGATGCGTGCACGGCCTTTCAGCGTCTCGAGCGCACGCTTGACCAGCCCGCCCTCGGACAGCTTGCGCATGCCGACGGTCGCGATCTTGGTCACGGGCACGCGCAACGTCATCTTGTCCTTGATGAAGCTGATGACGAACAGCTCGAGCTTGTAGCCCGCCACTTCCTGCTCCTCGATCGCCATGATCTGGCCGACCCCGTGAGCCGGGTAGACGATGTATTCGTTGGTCTTGAACCCGTGGCGCTGCGTCGTGGGTTTCACGACCGGGCGCTGCTCGACCACCGCAACAGCCGGACGTTCGGCACGCTGGGCAGGACGGGTGGCAGTCTTCTTGCTGGTCATTCCGCGCGATGCTCCTTGCCGGCTCGGCTTCGCAGCCCGGGCCGGCTTTTGTTTGGACGCAGCGCGGCGCGCAGCGTTCCGGGACGAAGGGGACACTCCCCGGCGCGAGCCGGACGAGGCCTTTTTGGTGGCGCTCTTTTTCAAGCGTTGACGCGTTTTGACAGCCACTGCTTTCGCGTGGAACTTCACGCTCCCTGACTACGGTTCCCCGGATATTTCCCGAAAAAATAAGCTCCCCAAGGGGAGCGATTTCGGGCGCGTTCTCATTTGTGGGCCAATATAGCACATTTTCAGCGAAAATCAACGGTTTATGATCCGCCAAACGCGCAGAACCGGTATTCGGAAGGCAATTTGAGGGAAATCGTTAACGATGACGGTGGCGCGGCGTTCACCTGAGCAGGCGATTGCTGCGCCGCACCAATGAATCGGGCCAAATGGCTCTTCGGCTCGGAAATGGCCCTTTCAGTCGCCCTCGCCCGGGTCCGGGTCGAATTCGGTCATTTTGCCGGGCTTGCCCTCCCACTCCTTGGCATCGGACGGCGGATCGCGCTTGACGGTAATATTCGGCCAGACCTTCGCGTATTCGGCGTTGAGCTTGAGCCACTCTTCCAGACCCGGCTCGGTATCGGGCTTGATCGCCTCGACCGGACACTCCGGCTCGCATACGCCGCAATCGATGCATTCGTCCGGATGGATGACGAGCATGTTCTTGCCCTCGTAGAAGCAATCGACGGGGCACACCGACACGCAATCCATGTATTTGCAGCGGATGCAGCTGTCGTTGACGATGTAGGTCATTACCGCTCCGAACCGGCCGAAAGCCGCGGGTGGCGTAGCGCAAGGCCGAAAGGCACGCAAGACGGGGACAAATTCATCGTTTCAGGCCTTCGCGAGGGAATGAATCTCAGCTGTCGTCACCCTCCATGAGGCGATCGACCGCACGGCGCTCCTGCTTGGTCGGGCGGCCCGAGCCCGGGTCGCGCGCCGCGACCGCTGCTTGCGCCGGCGGCGCTGCCCGCGGCGGGGTGAGATCGTCATAGAGCGGCCGCGCGGCCGCGGCATCGCCGCGCCGCTCCGCGAAGCCCTGCACCTTCATGATGCGCACCGCGCGGTCGAGCGCGATCGTCACCACGTCGCCCGCCTTCACGGCGCGGCTGCTGGCAACGCAGCGCTCGCCATTGAGGCGCACGTGGCCGGAGGTGACCAGCGTGGCGGCGGCGGAGCGCGTGCGCACCACGCGCGCGTGCCACAGCCATTTGTCGATGCGCTGGCGGTCGGTCACATCAAAAGATCTCTCCGCTCATTCCCGCAAAAGCGGGAATCCAGTTCTTTGGCTCTGGGTCCCCGCTTCCGCGGGCACGAGCGGCTCGGGTCAGGCTCTAACGCTCTTTGTTCGCCTCAAGCTGCTCTTTGAGCGCGGCGAGCTTGGCGAAAGGCGAATTCGGATCAGCCTCGCGCCCGCCCCGGTGATCCTTCGGATCGCGCCACTCGCGCGGCTCGTTGCCGCGATCGCGATCCTTGAAGTCGCGACGGCCCTCGCGGCGCGGAGGACGATCGCCGCGCTCTTGCCGCTCGCCGCCACGGCGCTCGCGCGGTGGCGGACGACCCTCGGCCCGCTCGGTGCGTTCGCCGCGGTCGCGGCCATGACGCGGACGACGATCTTGCCGTTCTGGCTTCGCCTCGGCGGCATCGGCGGGCGGTGACGCGGCGGCCGCCGCAGCAGATGCATCGGCAGACGCCGACGCGACTGCGCCTTCAGGCGATGCTGCCGGTTGCGCGGCCTGTGGACGCGGACGGCGCTCGCGGCGTTCTCCCGGCTGCGGGCGCGGATGGCGCGCGCGCGGCTCGCCGGGCGGACGGCCGGGGCGCCAGACCTCGATCATCTCCGGCTCGGCAGGTTTCTCTTCGGCGGGCTTTTCTTCCGCGGGCGCCGCGTCGGCGGTCGGCGCCGCCTCGGCGGCAGCCTCAGGCACGACCGGCGCGACCGCGACTTCGAGCGGCGTCTCGGCGACGGCCTCGATGGCGGCGGCCGGTTCGGCGGGAGCCGCCGCTGGTTCGGCGACAGCCTCGGCGACCGGCGCGACGCCGGCTTCGACCGGAGTTTGCGCCGATGCCTCCGCCGTTGCGGATGGTGCCGCTTCGGTGATGGCCGCACCCGCCGATGCCGGCTCGCTCGGCGCCGCAGGAGCCGGCTCTGCCGGTTTCGGCCGCTTGTCCATACGGTAGCCGAGCGATCGCAGAATGGAGGCGAAGTCCTCGCCCGACGATCCGGTCAGCGACGTCATGTTCACCGTGACGGTGAAGCCGCCGCCCTCGACCGCGCCCGGCGGCTTTTGCGCCGGCGAGCCCGGCCGCCACGCCAGCGCGGGGCGGATGAGATCGGCAAGCCGCTCCAGGATATCGACGCGCACCGCGCGCTCGCCGCACACGCGATAGCCGATGGTGCGATAGAGCGCTTTCGGCACATCCTTGTCGGCCGGGAACGAAGTGCGCCCGGACGACGCCAGATGCGGCACCTCGTCAAGGCCCTTGGTGTCGGGCGAGGCGTTCTTCAGCGCCCAGAGCTGCGTCGCGAGTGCGCGCGCGCCGGGCTTGAGCAGGTTCGGCAGATACAGGTGATAGGCGCCGAAGCGCACGCCATATTTGCGCAGCGTCGCGCGCGAGGCCTGATCGAGCCCTTTCACGTCCTCGGCGACGCGATGGCGTTCGAGCACGCCGAGCGCCTCGGTGAGCTGGAACGCGACGCCGCGCGCGATCCCGGTTATGTCCTCGGCCGTTCCGAGCGCGAGCAGCGGCCCGAGCACTTTTTCGAGGTGCGTCTTGAGCCACAGGTCGAGCCGCGCCTGCACCGTGTCGCGCGAGGCGCCGGTCAGATGCTCGTCGGCGAGGATGCGCACACGCGGCCTCAGCACGTCGTCGCCCGCGATCAGCTTTCCCGTGGGCTCGCCGAGCCAGCGGATGCTGCCGTCGCTCGAGAGCACGAGCTGATCGTCTCCTGCATGCGACAGCCTGGTCGCGCGCGCGTCGATCTCGCCGGCGAGCGCCTTCTGCGCGGCGGCGCGCAACGCCTTGCCTTCGGGTCCTGCGGACGCGCTGTCGGCGGCGAACTGAAAGCCCGCGAGCCGGCCGATCGCATGACCCTCGACGATGACCTCGCCTGATTTGCTGATTTCTGTTTCGAGCATTGCGTTCTCGCGCAGCCGCCGCATCAACACGCTGGTGCGGCGATCGACGAACCGCTCGGAGAGGCGCTCGTGCAGCGCGTCGGACAGCCGGTCCTCGACGCCGCGCGCGATGCCTTGCCAGTGCTCGGGATCGGCGAGCCAGTCCGGACGGTTAGCCGCAAAGGTCCAGGTCCTGATGTGGGCGATCCGGTTCGCGAGCGTATCGATATCGCCGTCGGTACGGTCCGCCTGCGCGACCTGCGCGGAGAACCAGTCATCCGGGATTGTACCCTCCCGCATCAGGAATCCATAGAGGGCGACGGCGAGCTCCGCGTGCGCGGCCGGCGAGATCTTCCGATAGTCCGGAACCTGACAAACCTCCCACAGCCGCTCGACACCGGCGCGCGTCGCGGCCAATGCGCGCACGTCGTCGTCGCGCGAAACATGCTCCAATACTTGAATATCTTCGGCGATCGGGGCGCGCGTGAGACCCTGTTCGGTCGGCGTTTCGGCGAGCGAGGCCGCGAGCGCGCCGAGGGACGCGAAGTCGAGCGTACTGTTGCGCCATTGCAGCACCTTCACGGAATCGAAGGTGTGGCTCTCCAGCGCCTGCGCGCTCTCTGGCTCGAACGGCGGACAACGCCCGGTGGTGCCGAACGTGCCGTCGCGTGTCGCCCGGCCCGCGCGGCCCGCGATCTGCGCGAGTTCGGACGGGTTGAGCTTGCGGAACTGATAGCCGTCGAACTTGCGGTCGGAGGCGAATGCGATGTGGTCGACGTCGAGATTGAGTCCCATCCCGATCGCGTCGGTCGCGACCAGATACTCGACGTCGCCCGACTGATAGAGCGCGACCTGCGCGTTGCGGGTGCGTGGACTCAGCGCGCCGAGCACGACGGCGGCGCCGCCGCGCTGGCGGCGGATCAGTTCGGCGATGGCGTAAACCTCGTCCGCCGAGAACGCCACGATTGCCGAGCGACGCGGCAGACGCGTCAGCTTTTTCTCGCCCGCGAAGTTCAACGTCGAAAGCCGCGGACGGCTCAGGATGTTGGCGCCGGGCAGCAGCCGCTCGACCATCGGCCGCATCGTGGCGGCGCCGAGCACCAGCGTTTCGTCACGCCCGCGCCGGTTGAGCATGCGGTCGGTGAAGACGTGACCGCGCTCCAGATCGGCGGCGAGCTGGATTTCGTCGATCGCCAGAAACGACACGTCGAGATCGCGCGGCATCGCCTCGATGGTCGAGACCCAGAAGCGCGCGTTCGGCGGCTTGATCTTCTCTTCGCCGGTGATGAGCGCGACATTCTCGGCGCCGACGCGATCGACGCACTTGTTGTAGACCTCGCGCGCAAGAAGCCGCAGCGGCAGCCCGATCATGCCGCTCGAATGCGCCAGCATGCGCTCGATCGCCAGATGCGTCTTGCCGGTGTTGGTCGGCCCGAGCACGGCGGTGACGCCTGCGCCACGCGCACGCGCGTCGCGGGGAGCGGCGGAAGACAACGATATGGGCATCAAATGTCCGGCAAAAGGTTCGATAATCAGATGATGATGCGGAAGGTCGTTTTGAAGAGTTCGGAACCCGGTGCCCCGCGGGTCGGACGGATGAGGGCTTGTTCCAACAGCAAAACGGCGGCGTTGTCCACCCGCTGGAGCGGCTTCAGCCGATCATGCGGTCGGCAAAGCGCGGATCCGGGCGGTAGCAGCTGGTGCGCGCGCCGAACCAGCGGATGCGATTGCGCGCGACCAGCATGTAGAGGCGATCGCGCAAGCCCAGCGGGATCACGCGAAAGATCGCGGCGAGCGACCACGGAAAGCCCAAGCCCTGCGCGATCAGAATGGCGGCTTCGGATCTCAGCCGCGCAACGCCGTCCTGAATCAGGATCATGGTCTCGTAGTTCTGCGGGTCGAGGCCGTAGTGGATATAGAGCGCGTGACCCAGCGGCGACTGCGCCGGCAGCAGACGAAAGAGCGCCTGCCCGTCGTGGCGCAGCACGAACGCCGCCGAACCGGAGCAGAGCGCGCAAAGCCCATCGAAGACGATGAGCGGCTTGTCGTCCGCAAAGCGCGGCACGGCGGGATCGTCTCGATAGCTGTAGGGCGGCATGAGGCGGATGTGCGGCGCGCCGCGGCAAAATGCAACGGCGCGCGGGGACCAGGTCTCAAGTCGGGTCAATGCGTCGGAAAAAGAGACGCGGCGCGCAACGATGGGAACACGCGCCGAACGAAAGGCGCTCGAATCGCGGTTCGGCGGATCGCGATCATCAAAGCCTAACAATTCATGATGTCGCGAAACGCAACGGCAGGGCGATGCAGGCCGAACAGCCGACGAACGAACCACGCCCGAATCGCGTCTCGCACGATCGCGGAATTCAGAACTTAAAAATTTGCCTATGCGCCAAGCGCCGCGCCACCGGCCCTCATCCTGAGGAGCGAGCGCAGCGAGCGTCGCGAAGGGTGGCGGCGGTCTCGATGCTTGTGGCCATCCTTCGAGACGCCGCCTGCGGCGGCTCCTCAGGATGAGGTCGTGCAAGCTGCGGGCACTATTTCGTTCTGCGTCATTCTGCGACGCGCGACTCGCATGAAATGTCCGCCGAATCGGCGTTTCCGTAACTTCTGGAACGAGTCTCGAACGAATCGCGCCCGAATCGGTGACTCGACGGCGAGTCCCGCAAGGACTCGGGCCAAGTCATTGGGACTCACACAAGATCGGGTAGCCGGGTAGCGTCCGGTGCGCGCGAAACAGCGTCGAAGTGTTAACCCCGGACGGACTCCAAACGGGAAAAGAGTCAACGATGATTCCAAAAGTTGTCCCCTTGAATTCCCGTGAGCACCAACCGCTCATTCGCGTATCCTGTCCGGAAAAGAACCGTTGGAGGAGTTATGCGCCGTCTGCTTGCCGGTCTCGCCGTGTGCCTCGCGTTCATCACGACCGCGGCCCACGCCCAGACCTATCCGGCGCGCCCGATCACCATCGTGGTGCCATTCGCGCCCGGCAGCGGCACGGACTCGATCGCGCGCATCATCGGCCAGTATCTCCAGGCGGCGCTGAACCAGAGCGTCGTGATCGAGAACAAAGTCGGCGCCAGCGGCGTGCTCGCCGCCACGTACGTCGCGCGTGCAGCGCCCGACGGCTACACGCTGTTGATGGCGACGAACTCGACGCACTCGGCCAATCCGTATCTGTTCAAGTCGCTGAGCTACGATCCCGTGAAGGACTTCGCGCCGGTCGCGCGCATCGGCTCGTATGTGTTCATGCTGGTCGTCAACAAGGACGTGCCGGCGCAGACGCTGCAGGAACTGATCGCCTACGCCAAGGCCAACCCCGGCAAGCTCACCTACGCGAGCGGCAACACCACCGGAATTGTCGCGGGCGAGACGTTCAAGAGCAAAGCCGGCGTCGACATCCTGCATGTCCCCTACAAGAGCACGCCGCCGGCGATCAACGACGTGCTTGGCGGACGCGTATCGATGATGGTCATCGACATGGCGCCGGGGCTTGAACATGTGCGCGCCGGGAACTTCCGCGCGCTTGCCGTCACCACCAAGGAGCGCAGTGCACTGCTGCCCGACCTGCCCTCGCTCGCCGAAGCGGGCATCCCCGGTTACGACGTCACGTCCTACGCGGCGCTGTTCGCGCCCGCCGGAACGCCGAAAGACGTCGTCGACCGGCTCAACGCCGAAGTGCAGAAGATCATCGCCAACCCGGAGGCGAAGGCGCGCATCGCGGTGACCGGCTTTGATGCGTTCTCGGGCCCGCCCGAGACGCTCGCGGCGTTTATCCAGTCCGAGCTCGTGAACTGGGCCAAGCTCATCAAGGAGTCCGGCATCGAGCCGCAGTGATGTTGCCGCTCGCGTGAGCGGAGTATCTGCCGCCCTCTCCCCTTCGAGGGAGAGGCGCAATCACGCAGATCACGATCACCCCCCCGCCTTCTCCCCCGTCCCGATCTCGCGGACCCCCAGCGCATCGGCGAGCCGCGTCTGGGCCGAGCCGGGGCGCAGCGGTTTCTGCTGGCTTTCGTGCGGCGCCCACCCGGACAGCCAGACGATCTCGAAAGTCGCGCGGATGCGTCCGTCGCCATCGGCGAAGCGCTCGGCATAGATATCGGCCATGCGCGCGAGCGTCGCGCGCCGCAGCGGCATGCGGCGGCGCTCGGCGAGCGCGTTGGTGCCCCCCATGCGGCGCAGGTCCGCCATCAGGGCGAACGGCGAGGCATAGCGCACCGTGAGGCGGTCCGCGTCAGCAACCGGGAGCGCGAAGCCGGCGCGTTGAAGCAGCGCACCCAGTTCGCGCACGTCGGCGAACGGCGCGACATGAGGCGAGGCGCCGCCCTCGACTTCGGCCTCGGAAGCCGCGAAGGCCTGGCGCAATTCGGTCAGCGTGTCGCCGCCGAGCAACGCGGCCAGGAACAGGCCGTCGGGTTTGAGCGCGCGGCGGATCTGAATGAGCATGCCGGGCAGATCGTTGACGAACTGCAGGGCGAGCGCCGAGACGACAAGATCGAGCGAGCCGTCGCGAAACGGCAGCGCCTCGTCAGCAATGACGGCAAGCCCCTCGGCCGCCAGCACATCGGCCGCAATCAACGTGCCGATCGATTTTCTTCCCGCGAGCGCGCGGCGCACGGCGTCCGTCGGCGTGCCGAGATCGACCGTAACCGCAAACTCGCGCAGCACCGCATCGAGCCGATCGGCGAGGTCAAGCGCGACGCGGTCGAGCAGGAATGTCGCCGGCCCGAGCGCCCGCGCGCGCTGCCTGCGCGCGCGCAGCAGCAGGCGGTCGAAGATGAGGGGATGCGGCGACATATCTCTCCGTCGTCATCGCCCGCGCAAGCGGGCATCCAGCAAACACAAACCGTCATTGTAGCCGAAATGTCGGCGTGTACTGGATGCCCCGCTTTCGCGGGGACGAGCGGGCGGGTATCGTGCAGCGATGGAAACGGCCGCGACAGTGGAGCCGTCACGCCTCGCGCGCCTTGCGCGCGCCGCGCGCGCAAGCCTGCGCCTCGGCCTCAATGCCGCCTTGCCACCGCTCTGTCCAGCCTGTCGTACGCTCGTGCATGAGAGCGGCCTTTGCGCCGAGTGCTGGAACAAGCTCGCCTTCATCGCGCCTCCCTATTGTCCGCGTCTCGGCATCCCCTTTGTCTACGACCCCGGCCCCGGCATTCTGTCGATGCAGGCGATCGCCGATCCGCCGGCGTACCAGCGCGCCCGCGCCGCGGTGCGCTACGACGATGTCGCGCGCAAGCTCGTGCATGCCTTCAAGTACGGCGACCGGCTCGACCTCGCACCGACGCTGGGCCGCTGGATGGCGCGTGCCGGGCATGAGCTGCTCGGCGAGGGCGCGCTGGTCCCGGTGCCGCTGCATTGGCGGCGGCTGTGGGCGCGGCGCTTCAACCAGTCGGCCGCGCTGGCGAGGGAGATCTCACGCGCAAGCAACGTACCGGTGGCACATGCCGTGCTGAAACGAGTGAAAGCGACAGCGCAGCAGGTCGGCTTGTCGCGGACGCAGCGTGCCGAGAACGTGCAGGGCGCGTTCCGCGTCCCGCATGCTGCGAGAGGCGAGATCAAGGGCCGGCGCTTCATCCTGGTCGACGATGTGCTGACCTCCGGCGCGACGCTCGACGCCTGCGCGCGCGCACTGCTGCGCGCCGGCGCCGCCCAGGTGGACGCGCTGGTGTTTGCCCGGGTTGTTGACGGCGCGCGCACACCCATATAGTGCGCTTCGCGCACGTTGATCACCTGACACCATGCCTGAGATCGTCATCTACACCCGGGATTTCTGCTATTATTCCGACGCGGCCCGCGAGTTGCTTCAACGCAAGGGCGTCGCGTTCAAAGAGATCAATGCGACGGGCAACCGCGAGCTGCGCAGGGAAATGATCGAGCGGGCGAATGGATCGAGCACGTTTCCGCAGATCTTCATCGGCGCGACGCATGTCGGCGGCTGCGACGAGCTCTACGCGCTCGAGGAAGCCGGCAAGCTCGACCCATTGCTCGCAAGCTGAACGGGGCATCGCATGAGCAGCACATTCCGTGTCGGCCTGATCCAGATGCGCTCCGCGCGCGAGCCGTCGATTAACACCGAGGCCGCCGCGAAGCTGATCGGCGAGGCGAAGACCGGCGGCGCCGACTATGTGCTCACCCCCGAGATGACCAACATCATGGAGCTGTCGCGCGAGAAGCTGTTCTCGACGATCGTTCCCGAAGAGAATGACACGACGCTTGCGACCTTCCGCGAGCTCGCGCGCGCGCTCGGCATCTACATCCATGTCGGCTCGCTCGCGGTGAAAGTCTCGCCCGACAAGGCGGCGAACCGCGGCTTCCTGATCGACCGGCGCGGCGACATCGCAGCGCGCTACGACAAGATCCACATGTTCGACGTCGA